>JAIEQT010000480.1 GCA_019747455.1 Chitinophagaceae bacterium
CCTTTTGCCATAGGACTGATAGGGTTGGCAGAAGTAATACCGGCAGTTTCATTAGCATTGTATGCGGGGTATGTGATTGATATTAGCGAGAAGAAACAGCTTCTAATCAAATGTGGTTTCTTTTATTTGTCTTGTGTTTTACTACTATTATTGCTGTCTACAAAATTCACATTGGCTCAACTGTCGACCCATTGGATCGCTTTTGGTATCTATATCATCATTTTCTTTACAGGGATTATTCGTTCCTTTTTAGGCCCCACATTCAGTACTATGGTGGCCACCACCGTACCTCGCAATCTTCTACAAAACGCTACCACCTGGAACCAAGGCGTTTGGCTATCGGCATCGGTAACAGGACATGCCACTGTAGGTTTCTTAATTGCCTTGATTGGCAATACCGGTTCATTAGTGGTTATTACAGTAATGGTTGTAGCAGGTATTGCCTTTATGTTTTTATTAAAGCCAAAACCTTCTTTAAATGTAGCCGGACAAAAAACAGGATTCGACAGTGTTAAAGAAGGACTTCGCTTTGTACTTGAAACCAAAGAAGTATTAGGCGCTTTATCGCTCGATTTATTTGCCGTTTTCTTCGGCGGTGCGGTTGCTATGATTCCGGTATTTGCAAAAGATATTTTAGCCGTTGGCCCTATTGGCTTCGGTTGGCTAAACGCAGCCGCAGATATTGGCTCTATTATTGTAATTATCATACTTACTTTTTTCCCTTTACAAAAAAAACAAGGAAAAGTATTGCTTTATGCGGTGGGTGGGTTTGGACTATGTATCATCATCTTTGGCTTTTCAAAAATATTTTGGCTGTCCTTTGCGGTGATGGTGTTAAGTGGCATCTTAGACGGTATCAGTATGATTGTAAGAGGCACTATCGTACAAATGAAAACGCCCGATAATATGCGAGGCCGTGTATTGAGCGTAAATTCTATGTTTATTAATAGCAGTAATGAATTAGGCCAATTCGAAAGTGGTATTGCAGCTAAATTATTAGGGGTTGTGCCATCTGTCATTTTTGGCGGCTCTATGACGCTGATTGTGGTAATTATAACTTGGATCAAAGCGCCTTCCTTAAGAAAAATGGAATATTAACCCAATTTTTCCATCGCTTTTTCGAGCACATAAAAAACAGCAGGACAAAACTCACTATTTTTCAATGTTATTTGAGGCCTTTTCAGTAATACATCTTCGTTTGTATAAGGGAATCGGGCACAATCCGAAGGTCTATCCTCATAAATACTACAAGTATTATCGTTTCCTAAAAATGGACAGGGAGCCGATTTAGCCACATAATCACCATCTGCATCCAGGGAAAGATATTGATCTATGAATACACTTTCTCTTAAACCCAATACTTTACTGATCCGCTTTATATCCGGCGTTTTAAAACGAGGAGAATAACCCTTACAACAGTTCCCGCATGCTAAACAGTTGATGTTGGCAAAAGCTTCCTCATGCAGGGTTGGCAGTATCTTCAACACTGCATTTTTAGGAGCACGCTTTAACCATTGAGCATACTTTTTTTGGTGTTCTTTTGATTTTTGTTGCCAATTATGGAAGAATAGATCGTTCAAAACAATGTATTATTTACTTTGCATTACGAAAATATGGATTCGATTAGAGAACAATGGCTGATTCTTATAGCTACGCCCACTTATTTGTTAATAATAGGCATAGAATTACTATTATCCCATCTGCATCATCGAAAACTATATACCCCAAAAGACACTTTTAGTAATATCTACCTGATGCTGTTAAATGCAGCTATAGATCTTTCTTTCAGACTTGTATCTATGGCTGTTCTTCAATATTTTTTTGACAGGGCTTTTCTACAAATCACTACTCCTTTTTTTTACTGGCTAATACTGTTGGTAACAGAAGATTTTCTGTACTACTGGCTCCATCGTTTTGATCACGAAATCCGACTCTTCTGGGCTGTTCATGTTACGCACCATAGCAGTGAGAAAATGAATTTTACAGTGGGCTTCCGATCATCTGTGTTTCAACCCTTATATCGCTTTATCTATTTTATACCCCTAGCATTGATGGGTTTTAAGCCCATTGAATTGTGTTTATTTACTCAGCC
>JAIEQT010000521.1 GCA_019747455.1 Chitinophagaceae bacterium
TAGATAATTAATTTTTACACATCCTGTATTCCTTGACACGGTACAGGATAAAAACAACAAGTCATGCGTCACGGAGACAAAATCAACAACCTCGGCCGCAAAAAAGCACACAGAGTGGCTTTATTGCAGAATTTGGCCAGCCAGTTAATTACGCATAAGCGTATCGTTACCACTTTGGCAAAAGCAAAGGCTTTAAGAGCTTATGTAGAACCATTGATTACAAAAACAAAGAAGAATGCTTCTGCTGCCCAAATCAGTCACAACCACCGCTTGGTGTTTGCAGAACTACAAGATAAAGCAGCAGTAAAGGAACTGTTTACTGTAATTGGTCCGAAGATCGCTTCTCGCCCAGGTGGTTATACCCGTATCTTAAAATTAGGTATACGCCCTGGTGATAATGCTGAAAAAGCAATGATCGAATTAGTTGATTTCAATGAAATCTATGGTAAAGGCGCCGAGAAAGCTGCTGAACCAGCTAAGAAAACGCGTCGTAGCCGCGCTACTACTAAAAAAGCCGAAGCTGCCCCTGCCGCTGAAGCACCGGTAGCCGAAGCTACACCTGAAGCAACATCTACTGAAGAAAAAGCGGCTGAATAAGTACATGCTATTTCTTGATCATAATAAAGGCAAAATCGTTTTTCGGTTTTGCCTTTTTTGTTTGCTGTTTTTTAATTTCTTTTGCACCGATAAACAATCAAATACATGCCTGTTCAAAAACAACCCGCCATTTTACTGTTAGCTGATGGACATTTATTTTATGGTAGTGCTTTTGGTAAAGTTGGTACTACAACCGGAGAAATTTGTTTTAATACCGGTATGACTGGTTACCAAGAAGTATTCACAGATCCTAGCTATACGGGTCAGGTACTCATCATGAACAATGTACATATTGGGAATTATGGAGTTAAAGAATCGGATGTAGAAAGTGGTTCTGTTAAGATATGTGGACTCATTTCAAGAAATTTAGAAGAGCAATTTAGCAGGATACTCGCTTCCGAAAATTTGAATACTTATTTGCAGGCCAATAATATAGTGGCCATTGATGGGGTAGATACACGTGCCCTCGTTGCCCATATTCGTACGAAAGGCGCCATGAATTGTATTATTAGCTCCGAAACAAATGATATAGCTGCATTAACAGCCCAATTAAACGCTACGCCTAATATGGATGGCCTTGAACTGGCAAGTACGGTAAGTACAGAAACGGAATACGAATTGGGAGATGCTAATGCGCCAATTAAAGTATCCGTCTTAGATTTTGGTATTAAAAAGCATATCCTTGCCTGTTTAGTATCCCGTGGAGTACATGTACGTGTACATCCTGCTAAAACAGCTTTTAGCAGATTGAAGGAATTTAATCCGAATGGATATTTTATTTCCAATGGTCCTGGCGATCCTGCTGCCATGCCTTATGCCGTAAGTGCTGTTAAAGACATATTAGCGGAGAAAAAACCCGTTTTTGGTATTTGTTTAGGTCATCAGCTATTAGCATTAGCCAATGATATACCTACGTTCAAAATGCATCATGGACATAGAGGTCTGAATCATCCGGTAAAAAACATAATTACAGGTCAGTGTGAGATAACAACACAAAATCATGGCTTTGGCGTTGACCCTGAAGCTGTTCGCAAACATACAAACGTAGAGATAACGCATATAAACTTGAATGATGACTCTATTGAAGGCATTCGGTTAAAAGATCGTCCTGCGTTTAGTGTTCAATACCACCCGGAAAGTACACCCGGACCTCATGATAGTAGGTACTTATTTGATGATTTTGTGGGGATGATGGGGATTTAGACGATAGACGATAGACGATAGACGATGGACGATGGACGATATAGGGTATAAGGCTTTTGGTGTTGTTAAACTTTAGTAATTTAGTTCTATGAAAATCGCAATTATCAATGGGCCTAATCTGAATTTACTCGGAAAAAGAGAAACGGATATTTACGGGGATCAATCCTTTGATATTTTTTTCAAATCCTTGCAGGAAAAATTTCCTCAATGTACGCTTTCCTATTATCAATCAAATATTGAAGGGGAGTTGGTAAATGCTATCCAAGAATATGGTTTTAATTCCGATGGCATT
>JAIEQT010000097.1 GCA_019747455.1 Chitinophagaceae bacterium
GGCAACCATTAATTCAACTATTTCACCGCTTACATCCGGACTAATCTTTACTTCTACTTCTGGATATACTTTACCACTGGCATTAACCGTTTCGGTAATAGTTCTGCGTTGTACTTTTTCAACAGAAACTTCTATTCCTTCTTCTTTACCAATGACGCCTGATTTTTTTAGTCCGACTAATACAATAATCAATACTACCAGTATTCCGCCGATCCATAACAATTTTTTACTCATACAGTTGTTTTATCTATTTAACGCAGATTGTTTTTATAATTTAATACCCTGTCCTTTATAAAATTCCAGTAGTTTAATTCTGAAAATATAATCGAACTGGTTATTCAATCGATCAAGTTTTGTTCTCAATAAATTATTTTGATTTGTGATAAGATCAAGGGTATTGGATAAACCAGCCTCGTATCTTTTAGCCGCGAAATCATATGCTTTTTGTGATGCCTCAACACTTTTATTACTGGCATTAAACCGAAGCATAGCCGCTTTAGCATTTGTATATGATTGGTAGATATTCTGCTGCAGATTAATATCTACTTGTTGTTTTGTAATCTCTGCATTCTTTTGATTCAGCTTAGAACGTTCATATCCCAGCCGTGCCGAACCATTGCTAAAAATCGGTACTTGTAATTGCAGGCCAATATTTTGTCGGAAGTTTTGATCGAGTTGCGGACCCCATCCTTTCCACTGCTCAAAAAAAGATTTCTTTGAAGTAGTTAACTGAACATCGGGCTGAAATACTAAATAATTCGTACCTCCAACTGTAACAAAGTTACCTGTAGGTTTTGAACCCACTACAGTTGCGCCTGTAACCGAAGAACTAGGGTTTGCGAAATTTGACCCTAAACCTCCGAATGCTGTTAAACTCGGATAGAAGGCGGCTTTGGCTCTTTTTACCGATTCTTCAGCCGATTTCAAACGAAGTGCTGCAGCCTTTTGTGCCGGCTGGCTACTCAATGCCAACTGGTAAAGAATGGCAGGATCTAAATCTGCCAAAGACTCAAGTGGAATTTTATCAACTGCTGGTATATCAATTTCGAAAGGCGTGGCCATATCTAAGTTTATAGCTGCCTTTAACTGTATTAGTGCTTGTGCATAACTCGCCTGTGCATTGACCAAAGTGGTAGTATCACGAGCAAGTTGTGCTTCAATTTCCGCTGCATTTAATTCCGGCAAAGCTCCCGCATCTACTCTCTTTCGGGTAAATGCTAATTGTGTTTTGGTTTGCGAAATTTGTACTTCTGCTATTTCAATTTGCTTTTTGGAAGCTACTACCTGCAAATAAAAAGTAGCCACATTAATAGATACATCGTTGATTATTCGCTCTACATCTGTTAAAGCGGCATTTGCATTAAAAGCTGCAATTTTCTTATCAGCTTGTAGTGCTCCCCAGCTAAAAACATTTACCCCGGTATTCACATTCAAATTTTGAAATAAAAGTTGGGAGGAGGTAAACTGGTTTGTTGTAGGATCAATGGATCTACCGTATTGCGTACCTACATTGGTACTAAAACCTACATTGGGATATTGCGCTAATTTGGCCCTTTCCACTTCAATTTTAGCTAAGCGCGCCTGAACATCTGCCTGCTTAACAGATATATTATTTTTTGCAGCGTAATCAATACAACGCTGTAAACTCCACTTATCTCCTCCATCTTGTGCCTGTATTCCTGATACAGATACCATAAAAGCCAAAAAAGGCAATAAAATTCGCTTCATTACACAAAAATAACGGAAATCGGAGGTTCTGTTTAAAATTTAGACAGACGGAAAGGAAGGATACGCAACAGGACTTTTACAATTATGAAAGGTTATTCCTTCCTTTTTTGAATTGATTTTGTGATGAAGTATAGTCCTATAAAGGCAGCCAGTACTACTACACCCGTTAAAGCAGTTTCGGGGGTTTGAATAGCAATACTAATACCCACAAAAAGATAGGTAAGAATGAAAAGAACGGGAAATAGCGGATATAATTTCATTTTATAAATGCCTTGATTATCCAAGTTACGGGTACGTTTACGTAACATAAATATGGTAGCACTGGAAGCCACCATACCAAAGCAATCCAAAAAAATGGTAAAATTCAAAATC
>JAIEQT010000105.1 GCA_019747455.1 Chitinophagaceae bacterium
AGATAACCGGCAAAAACACTACCGCTAATGTGATAGAGGTTGATAGTACCGCAAAGAAAATTTCTTTACTACCTTCTAATGCCGCTTTTCGAATGGGCAATCCGCCTTCTAATTTCCTAAATATATTTTCCGTTACCACAATACCATCATCTACCACCAACCCAGTGGCTAATACAATACCTAATAGAGTAAGTACATTTATGGAGAAACCGGCTATATACATGATAAAAAAAGTAGCCACCAGAGATATCGGAATATCTATTAATGGACGGATCGCAATCAACCAGTTTCTAAAGAAGAAAAATATTACCAACACTACCAAACTAAATGAAATGAGTAGGGTTTCCTCAACCTCCTCAATAGATCTACGAACATTTAATGTTTGATCTATCAATGTAGTTAATTCGAAATCTCCTTTCTCCGATTTTTGTATCTCTGCTAATCGCTTATAAAACTCATCTGCAATTTTGATATAATTCGCACCGGGTTGCGGAATAATCTGTAACCCTACGGCACTTACTCCATTTAACCTCCAGCTAAATTCATCTTGCTCAGGACCGATTTCCACTTTAGCAACATCTGATAAACGAACGATACCACTAGCATCTTGTCGGATAATAAGATCTCTGAAATCTTTTTCGGTTGTTAATCTTCCCAGTGCGCGAATAGTTAGTTCTGTGTTATCTCCGTAAATTTTTCCCGAGGGAATTTCAACGTTCTCTGTATTTAACGCACTACGTATATCACTAAAAGCAATATTAAATGCATTCAGCTTATCTGGATTAATCCAAATACGCATGGATGGCCGCTTTTGTCCGATTATATTAACAGCACTTACTTCCGGTATTGTTTGAAAACGCTCTTGCAAAACATTTTCTGCATAATCACTCAGTTCCAATAAGCCTTTTGTTCTACTTTGAATAGACAATAAAATAATAAAGTCACTATTAGCATCTGATTTACTTACAACCGGAGGGGCATCCACATCTTGGGGTAGATTACGCGTAGCCTGACTCACTTTATCCCGCACATCATTTGCAGCCGCCTCCAGATCTTCGGATATATTAAACTCTACGGTGATATTGCTGGAGCCATTAGAACTGGAGGAAGAAATGCTACGTATCCCGGGTATGCCGTTGATCGATTTTTCGAGCGGTTCCGTAATTTGGCTCTCAATAATATCTGCATTGGCGCCTGCATAAGATGTTCGCACATTCACTACCGGTGGATCAATGGCCGGATATTCTCTAACTGCTAAAAAACTATATCCCACTACGCCAAAAAGCACAATGAGTATATTCATTACGGTAGCAAGTATTGGTCGCCTTAATGCTAATTCTGAAATATTCATGTGCTACTGCTCCTGCTGTTGTTGTTTAATTAAATCGCTTAACTTTTTTACACTCCTCACTTTAACGGGTTGATTGGGTCGTACAAATAACACCCCAGTAACTACAATACTATCACCCGGCTTTATCCCCTTTGTGATCTCAACTGTTCCTGCACCTCTATAACCTGTTTTCACACTTACCATCGCCCCCTTACCGTCTTTTACAATAATTAATTTTTTGGCAGTAGCATCAGGTATAATAGTATTAGTGGGAACTAAGATTGTATTTCTTCCCGATTTCTCATCCAATAATACTTTTACGAATGTACCCGGCTCAATAATACCCCCTTCAAATACTGCCCGAACACGCAAGTTTCTGGTAGTAGCATTAATCTGTGGATCGGTAGCCACAATCGTAGCTTTTCTTTTCGGACTATTACCATTTGTTTGAATGGTTACTGTAGCTCCTTTTTTTATAAGCTCCGTATATAATTCAGGTACATTAAAATCTATTTTTACTTTATCAACCTGTTGTAAAGTTGAAATAGCTGTTGTTGGAGAAACATAGGCACCAGGAGAAATCATTCTTAACCCCAATACGCCGCTAAAAGGTGCTTTTACAACTGTTTTGTCAAGCTGTGCTTGGGTTACAGCCATGACTTACTCCAACCAGTTATCGCCACGACCTGCGAGCCAATCGTCATTCGATTCGCCTTCCGATTCGCGGGCATTAAAAAACCCGCCATCGGGCGGGTTGCTTTGAGGTATTTCTA
>JAIEQT010000466.1 GCA_019747455.1 Chitinophagaceae bacterium
CCTTGTTGTGAAGGGCTCAACATACTTTGTCCACTTTTGAAATAGATGGTGATGGTAGTGTCTTGTGCTATTGCAGAAATTACAAATAATGTAGTAATAGCTAAAAAGATTATTCTCATATTTATTTTTTTAGCGTCTTCGCGACTTTGCGTTTACATAATGAACGCGAAGGTGCAACTATTGACCAATGACCATTGACTACTGACCTTCCTAAAACCCCCACTGCTTCATCTGCTCTAGATCAGCTTTAACACAGTCTAACGGTGGAATACCCTGATAAGCTTCCTGCTCAATAATAAAATGCTTCGTACCGCCTGTTTTCTTGGCCTGATCAATGATTTCTTTTACTTTCTGCACACCCTTACCCAATATCGTACTTTCATAATGATTGGTAGTTGCATTTTTAATTTCATCTTTTACATGCATACTCACAAAACTACCCGGATTATTTTTTACAATAGCCAAAGCATCGGCACCCGTTTCGTATAGATTGCCAATATCTAATTGCTGCACCACCAAAGATGGATCGGTATTTTTTAGAATGATATCATACACGGTTTCATCCCCAAGTTTTTGTGTGAACTCGAAGTTGTGATTATGATACCCAAAACGCATCCCTGACGCCTTACACAATTTTCCGCTCGTATTAAACACCTCCATATAGCGTTTCATATCATCGGCCGTTTTGCGCAGACTTTCATCCAACCACGGACTAATTACCAACTCTTGTTTACAAATAGCAGCATCTTCTATGGTTTGCTTCCAACTATCGCTACAATCCTTCTTAGCAGCATCCCAGTGTTGCGGACCCATCACGGTATGTCCGCTTGGCATCTGTAACCCTATATCATCTAATATTTTTTTAAACTCAGTGGCGGTATAACCATAAAATTTTCTATTCGTATAATTAGCATGTTCCACATAGGTATACCCCATTGCTTTCAAAGCTTTTAGTGTACCCAAAGGATCTTTTTTCATATCCTCCCGAACAGAGTACAATTGTATACCGGTAATATACTTAGGTTTTGCGGCGGCGCGTAATAAAGCAGGAGAAAAAAAAGCACTTACAGCAGCCATAGAGCCTGCTTGTAAAAATTGTTTACGGGTTATGGGCATAATCGTTATTTGAGACAAACAAATTAAGATTTTTTATTCAAATTGTATCTTGTGCCAATGAAAACGGCAACTATTCACGAAATAAAACAAGAATTACTGGCTAATAAAGAAAGGGTATTGGTAGAACTTTGTTTGAGACTGGCTAAATTTAAAAAAGAGAATAAAGAGTTACTTACCTATCTTCTTTTTGAAGCACATAATGAAGAGGGATATATTACAGAAGTAAAAGAATTAATTACGCAAGAATTCGAATTACTTGATACGAAAGCAAATATTTATTTTACTAAAAAGTCTATCCGCAAAATATTACGCATAGCGGCTAAACATATTCGATATACCGGTTCAAAGCAAGCTGAGGTAGCCATACTTATTCATTTTCTTGCCACACTAAAAAATAGCGGCATTTCTTACCAGCGAAGCAATACGCTTATCAATATGTACGCTTTACAAATCAAGAAAATCAAAGCAGCTTTAGCGGGTATGCATGAAGATTTACAATACGATTATACGTTAGCATTAGCAGCATTAGTATAACTAAGAATTTTCCTGATCGAAATAGAGTTTGTAAAAATGCTTTCCTTTTTGTTGATCAAACCCTTTTTCGATCAAGTCTCTTCTACCATGTACGTAAACATGAAAATTTTTATCAAGTTTTAAAATACTCTTAAAAAATTTCTGCTGTTGTTGCACCGCAACTGGGTTGATATCAAAACTATCATCGATATGAACTTGCTTCGCTACTTCATATTGTTGCTTATACTGTGTAAAGCTTTCTATTAATTCGGGGTGATGTAATACTTCTTTACTAAAGTCTTGAAGCTCAAAACTATCATGTGTTTTAAAGTATTCCATACTGCGTTGTAGCATGCCTGCCTCATCGGCCTTATTAGTTTCAAATTGCTCACTTACTTCATTACTGATAAATAATTTACACATGCCCAACGCCGCTTTGGTATGATGATAACTATTGGCAATAGGTGTTACTTGTAAAAA
>JAIEQT010000461.1 GCA_019747455.1 Chitinophagaceae bacterium
CCATTATTAGCAAAAATAACTTCTTCTCTATGATTGGTATTGGTATAGTTATTCCATTGATTGATCCAATCTTTTGCAGGGGCATCTTTATAAAACCAATGTTCTATACCAACATGGTTATATACTGCATCTTGAATAATTTTAATACCGTTTGCATGGGCTGCGTCTACGAGTTTTTTATATGCTTTTTCTCCACCAAATCTTTTATCAATAGCATAATGTTCGGTAAACCAATATCCATGATAGCCTGCCATATCTCCAGCTTGTTCGGCTTCTAAGGGCATATCATTTTCCAGAACAGGCGTTAACCATAACGCCGTAACACCTAGTTCTTTAAAATAATCCAAGTGATTGATAATACCCTGTAAATCGCCACCATGGCGTTTTATAGGATCTTTTCTATTTACTACCGTATCGCGATAGGAGGTAAAGCTATCATTACCGGGATCTCCATTACTAAATCGATCGGGCATAATCAAATACACCAGATCTTTAGCAGTAACTCCTTTGGCAAAGTTGGTTCCGATACCCGGGCGTTTGCTTTTTAATTCCCAACGCAATACGGTTTTATTTCCATTGTCAACGATGGTAATAACTACAATACCTTTTTTAGCAGTTGGGGAAATATCCAAATCGAGTGCCCGATATTTTTCATTGTCGAAAGCATGTATTTTTTTAAGTACAACACCCGGATAATTGAGTTGAATAGTAGCGTTTTTAGAAATAGGTTTATCGCTACGCAAAATAACTTGTACTTTATTCCATTGCATAGCGGTATACCAATTGGTAGGATACAGATTAATATGTTGACCAATAGCGCTGGAACAAATAAAAATGAACAAACAGAGTTGAGCAATTCTACACTTCATAAAACCATTCATTTAATCGTTATCTTTTACAAAAATGATACAAATAACTGCCGCAATTAATAGCAGAGAGCCACCCACCTGAACAGCTAATAATCTATCGTTATGAAGCACATGCTCCATCACTTTTCCAAAAAACAAAGAGGCTATAATTTCGGGTAGCACAATAAAGAAATTGAAGATACCCATATAAATACCCATTTTATTACTTGGTATACAGCCCGCGAGCATGGAATAAGGCATCGATAAAATAGAGGCCCAGGCAATACCCACCAAACCCATAGCCACATAAAGCATAGACGGGTTTGATATATGATTTACCCAAATTAATCCTAACCCGCCTAAAATCAAACAAGCCGTATGGGTATATTTTTTTCCGATTTTACTTACCCAAAAAGGCAAGCTAAAAGAAAAAGTAAAAGTTACTAAATTCAAGATGGCCGAAGTTGTGTTAGCATATTCTAATCCTTGTGTATACAAATCGCTACTCAATTTTGGATCGCCTTTAAAAATATCCGATGCTACGCCGGTGCTATAATAAAACCACATTAAAAATAATCCTGGCCATGTTAGGAAATTTACCAATGCCAATTGACGCATTTTTACAGGCATATTTTGTATGGCATGTATAATTTCCCGAAATCCGCCTCCAAATCCTTTATTCGACTCTTTAACTTTTTCTCTCCAATTCAAATCGGCAGGAGGATATTCTTTACTTTTTAGAACGGTATATAAAACGGCGATAAAAAAAACGGCACCACCGATATAAAAAGAGTACATGATGTTTTGGGGCAACCCTCCATTTATTCTTTCTCTAGATACCCCAAGCCATTCCACCAATTTTTGGGGTAAATACCCTGCAATGAAAGAAGCTAATCCAATAAACATACTTTGCATAGCAAAACCCATCGGTTGTTGCTTTTTATTTAAGTTATCGGCCACAAAAGCTCTAAAGGGTTCCATACTCACATTAATGCAGGAATCGAGTATCCATAATGTTCCTGCAGCCATCCAAATGGCAGAAGCGTTAGGCATTATAAATAAAGCGAGTGAGCTAAGTATCGCACCAACTAAAAAATAGGGCCTCCTTCTACCTAGTTTTGGGTGCCAGGTTCTATCACTTAAATAACCAATGACTGGCTGAATAAGTAAGCCTGTCATGGGAGCGGCCAACCATAATCCCGGAATTTGTTCCGGAGAGGCCCCTAAATATTCATAAATGGCACTCATGTTCCCCATTTGCAGGCTCCAGCCAAACT
>JAIEQT010000353.1 GCA_019747455.1 Chitinophagaceae bacterium
CAACTACGCCCCATGTTTGTGCTTTTAAGTGCCCATTTATCTGGCCCCATTAACGACACTACCTATAGAGCCGCTTCATTAGTAGAATTACTCCATACAGCTACATTGGTTCATGATGATGTGGTAGATGATGCCATGGAAAGAAGAGGTTTTTTTTCTATCAATGCCCTTTGGAAAAATAAAATTGCTGTATTAGTAGGTGATTATCTTTTATCTAAAGGATTACTCCTATCCTTAAACAATAAAGACCACGAAATTTTACGCATATTATCGGAGGCGGTGAAGTTAATGAGTGAGGGAGAATTATTACAGATGGAAAAATCGAGGAATCTCAATTTGAGTGAAGCCGTTTATTACGATATCATCAATGGTAAAACAGCTTCTTTATTAGCATCTGCCTGCGCGGCAGGGGCAACTACCACAACTGACAATCCAGAAGTGGTAGAACGCATGCGATTATTTGGAGAAAAAGTAGGCATGGCTTTTCAGATCAAAGACGATCTATTTGATTATAGTAGTGAGCAAATTGGCAAACCTACCGGTAATGATATTAAAGAAAAAAAATTAACACTACCCTTAATTTATACGCTCAATAATTGTGATACCGGAACCAGAAAAAAAATTATCTATATCATCAAAAATGAAAACACTAAAAAAGAAAGTGTAGCTTATGTTATAGATGCCGTTACCAAAGAAGGCGGCATCCAATATGCAACAGAAAAAATGTTTGCCTTTAGGGATGAGGCTATGCAATTATTACATCAGTTTTCACCTTCTCCTACCCGGGAAGCGCTGGAAGAATTAGTACGTTATACCACCGATAGAACCTATTGATGCAAAAAAAATGGAAAATATTATCATCTTCCCAGGAAGCTATCAACCAGTTACAAGCATCGTTAAAAATCAATGCTACACTTTGTAGTATATTGGCACAAAGAGGTATTGATACCTATGAAAAAGCGCATCAGTTTTTTCGTCCTCAACTGAACCATCTGCACAGCCCTTGGCTCATGAAAGATATGGATAAGGCCGTAACCCGTATCCTACAGGCATTTGATCGCGATGAAAAAATTTTGGTTTTTGGTGATTATGATGTGGATGGCACCACTTCCGTAGCCAGTATGTTTCAATTTTTATCGGCTATTTACCCCCATGTGCAATTTTATATTCCACACAGATATAGAGAAGGTTATGGTATTTCTAAAATAGGTATCGACTTTGCCAAACAGGAAAATATTGGTTTAATTATTTCTTTGGATTGTGGTATTAAATCAACGGAATTAATTGGTTACGCTAAAGAGTTAGGTATTGATTTTATCGTTTGTGATCACCATTTACCCGACGCCATATTACCACCTGCAATTGCGATACTAAATCCCAAACAAAGCGATTGTAATTACCCGTATAAAGATTTATGTGGTTGTGGCGTAGGTTTTAAATTGATGATGGCATTGGCAGAAAAATTAGGTTTACCCGAAAACAGTTATTTATCTTTTCTCGATTTAGCAGCCGTAGCCATTGCCGCAGATATTGTACCTGTTACCGGCGAAAACAGGGTAATGGCCTTCTATGGTATTGAAAAAGTAAATACAAATCCATCAATAGGTATTAAAGCCCTGTTAGAAAAAGCCGCAGCGAAAAATAATATTACCCTCACCGGGCTCGTATTTATTGTAGCTCCCCGAATTAATGCTGCCGGAAGAATGGATGATGCTCGCAAAGCTGTAGAATTATTTATAGAGAGGGATGAAACAACTGCATTAGCTATAGCCGCCCAGCTACAGTCGGATAATACCGATAGAAAAGAAGCGGATAGTTTAATAACTGAAGAAGCTTTGGCGCAGTTACATAATGATCCTGCCACACCCACGAAAAGAACCAATGTGGTGTATCAGGAAAACTGGCATAAAGGTGTGGTTGGTATTGTTGCTAGCCGGCTCATAGAAACCTATTATAAGCCTACCATTGTTCTAACTAAGAGTGGCGATTATGCAGCCGGCAGCGCCAGAAGTGTAGCCGGTTTTAATTTATATGAAGCTATTCATGCGTGCAGGGAGCATTTGTTAGGTTATGGCGGACATTATGCTGCTGCTGGCATGACATTACAGATTGAAAAAATAAATGATT
>JAIEQT010000558.1 GCA_019747455.1 Chitinophagaceae bacterium
TTTAGGCTATAATCATCCATAAAATTGATAACACCATCACTGGCCTGATTACCCACATCCAGCAATGTCACTCCATAACCCACACCAGCACTCAAGTGATCTTCTTCACTTACAGGGAAACTGTAGAACATTTTGGCGCCATAATCACTCATTTGATAAGCAATGCTATCGGTGAGATTGTCATCTGTATTGTAATGATCGGCATAAACACTAAAACCTCTACCAATACCATCTATGGTGTAATAGGGGTTAAAATAATTTAAGGAAACGTTTTGCGAGCCTTCTGCTACCTGAATATTGGCGCCCACTGATTTACCAGTGCCTAAAAAGTTAGGTTGTGAATACGCGGCATTCACTAACCATCCCAATGTATTGGTATAGCCTAAGCCCATGCTCATGGTAGCCGAAGGGGCTTCCGTCACATTAAAATCCAGATCCACTTCATCGTCACTACCCGGTACCGGTGTATTATCCACTTTAACCGTTTTAAAATAACCCGTACGATTTAAATTGGTTTCGGATTGCTTAGATTTAGACAGAGAATAGGGCGCACCTTCCTGTATTCGCATGCTGCGACGCAATACTTCATCCTGAGTTTTATCATTGCCATGGAAGTTGATATCCCGCACATAATAACGATTCCCCGGACTTACCAGAAAAGTCACAAACACTTGCTTTTTAACGGGATCGACATCCGGCAAAGGTTCCACATGCGCATACACATAACCATCATTAGCCATGGTATTATTCATCGCCTGCGTCATATCGGTGATCTTTTTACGGCTAAATACTTCATTCGGTGCAAAATGAACGAATCGCTCTAGCTTTTCTTTGGGTTCTACAAAAGTGCCCGCCAATTTATAGCCACTCACTCTAAATTGATCGCCTTCGGTGACATGAACCAAAATAGTCACATTCTTTTTGTCTGGGCTTAATAAAACTTCAGAGCTATCTACTTTAAATTGCACATAACCTCTGTCCATGTAGAAAGAGCGCAATTTTTCCAAATCACCATTTAATTTTTCTTGCGAAAATTTATCGTCGTCGGTTAAAAAGGAAAACATCCCCGTACTAGATAAACTAAATTGTTTTAATAATTCTTTTTCTTTAAAGGCATGGTTACCAATGATAGAAATATTACTGATTTTAGCCAATGGACCTTCATAAACCGTGATGTTGATATCAACACGGTTACTGGATTCCTTGGATACTTTGGTCGTTACGGTGGCATTGTAGTTACCACGATTATAATATTCGCGCTGCAAAGAATCGCGAATACTACCCAACAAAGAAGGATCGTAAACACGTCCTTCCGCAAAACCCAAATCCGATAAAGTTTTACGCAATGTTTTGGTCGGAATACTTTTATTGCCTGTAATATTAAATTTACCTATGGTGGGCTTTTCTACTACTTTAACAATTAAAGTATTGCCTTGGTGATCTAAGGTAACGTCACTAAAAAATCCGGTTTTATACAATACCCGTATAATTTTAGCGGTATCAGAGGGTTTAATGGTTTGCCCTATTTCGACAGGCAAATAATTTAATACCGTTCCTTCGGTAATTCTTTTTAAACCTTCAATTTCAATTTTGTTGACTGTAAATGATTCTTCTGCATAGGCATCGGCAAAACATACCGCCAAGGCAGTAGAAAGCAAGGATAATTTAAGCCATTTATTCATCGTTGTCCTTTTATGTTCATTTTTTGTAATTACTAATCTCTTTGCCAACAACAGCGCAGGCAGATGCGTAAGTAGTTACCATTTTTATCGTCAGTGTAAAAGACGCATGATATCGTTATACGAGGCGAACAGCAACAGGCAAAACAAAATTGCAAAGCCTATTTTGATCCCTATTAATTGCGCCTTGTCCGATAATGGCCTGCCCCGCACTATTTCTATTAAAAAATAGAGCAAATAACCACCATCTAATACAGGAATGGGTAATATATTAACAATTCCAAGGCCAATGCTAATCAAAGCTAAAAAACTTAAATAGGCAGCTATTCCGGAGTGCGCGACTATGCCTGCACCTTCGGCAATGCCGATGGGCCCAGCGATACCGCTCAAATCTATTTTAGCGGTGATCATTTTGTACATGAGATTAAGGGACAGTGTGGTCATACGCCAAGT
>JAIEQT010000616.1 GCA_019747455.1 Chitinophagaceae bacterium
TAGTATATCCCCTTCCACTAAAAATAAATCTTCGGGGGCGCCGGGGTTCTCTAAAATTTTATCGAGCCGAATGCCTACCGGTTTTTGTTGTTTGTTCAACGTATTGAGTAGTGTAGTATCGTTGGTGTTTACCGGCCCTTTCCCACTTTGGGTATTGATCAAATTATTTTTAGAGTTTACCAAAGTGGCATCTGTCTGTGAAATATCTCTATACGTATTCCTTAATAAGACTGCACCACCCGCAAACCCTTTTTGTTTTAATCCTCCGGCTCTTTTTATCAGATCTGAAATTTTTTCTGCATTACCACTCAGTGTGTATTTCCCCGGGAATACAACTTCGCCTTCTATCGCTACATTAATTTGTTCTTTGTAAATAGGCGATTTACGAACCGATACGATATCGAAGGGCAATAGCGTAAAAGAAAGGTCTTCCGCACCCGGGTTGGCCAAATTAATTTCTTTGATAATGGAATAGGTAGCACTGTCTTTCTGATATGCACCCGGTGTTCGCAACCTGCGAGATACTTCAATATTTTGTAGGGCGGCACCATCTTTATACCCTTCGGCCAGCAATACCAAATCTTGTACCCGCATATTTTCAGCGTAGGTAAAAGTACCCGGTTTATTTACTTCCCCATTGATAGTAATCGTATAACGTTCCCGCAGATCGTTGATGCGAAATAATTGCACCGAATCTTCTCTTTGCAAGGTTATGTTTTCTTTACCATGTAGAATATCATTGATATTGAAGGCAATGATCTGTGGGGTGAAGTCGTCTTTAAGTCTCTTGATCACCCCTCTTTGTACGTACACATCTTCCCGTGGTTTGGCGGCAATCAGTAATTCTTTTAAAGTAGGTAATTGCTGTATACTATATGCTCCTCCATAATAAATAGCTCCACTGATCACTACCCGGTTCGCAAACTGATTGGCCAGTGTATCTATTACCAAAGTATCGCCGGTATTGAGTTTGAAAATATTGAGTTGTTGCTGCGGAACACTAATGATTTCTTTGTTGCGGGTACTCATTCTATATACCCGAATCCATTCTTTGTAAGCGATGTCGGCAAAGCCACCTGCGTAGCGAATAATATCCGCTGCGGTTTCATTATCCCGCACATCAAATAGGGCTTGCTTTTTAACCGCTCCTCGCAATGTAATACGATTGGTATAGGGATTAATGCGAATTACATCCCCTTCTGCTAAAAGCAGATTTTTGGTTAGGTCTGATTTTAATAAAAAATTATAGAGGTCGAAATGAACGAGTGTTTTACCATTTCGTACCAATTCAATATCTCTGAAGGAGCCAATTTTATTAGGGCCGCCCGAGGCATAGAGCGCGTTCATTAAAGTAGAGAGGGAAGAGAGTTCATAGTTACCCGGACGAACAACTTCTCCAATAAGGGTTACCCGAATACTGCGCAGTTGTGCCAAAGAAACCTGAACACTTACTGAGCCATTGTTGATGCCGGGATAAATTTTGGCCAATGCTTTTTTCAACTGTATGCGTGCTTCTTCTATGGTTAGTCCGGCTACTTTCACCGGACCAAGATTGGGAAAGCGAATAAAGCCATCGGCACTTACTTTTAATTTACGTGTTAAATCAGACACGCCAAATACATCAATATTCAATTGATCGTTTACCCCTATTACATAATTCTGTGGTGTGGCAATATTGATATCGGGCTCGAAGCTAAGGTTGGCTGTTTCAAAAATATCGGCTCCAAATGGTTTCAAAGTAGCAGAATCTATCACCCTTGTTCGTACTTGTTTAATATTGGGTGGTGTGCGCGATTCATAAGGATCGTAATTGGCTTTATTGCCTTTGTTAAGTTCGGCAACAGTAGTAGGATCGATGAGTGCAATTCGCTTTTTTAATTGATTAATTTGATCAGTATTCAATCCTTTCTCTCTGGCTTTCATTTCCATCTCCAGTTCAGATAAACCATAGAGCTGGTACTGGGTCATAAGGGCAATGATCTGCTGGTCGGAAAGGCTTTCGATAGAAATATTGGGTATTTGGGCCACCATGTTAAGGGGTATATAACTACTCACTAAGGCCAATAAAAATATAATACAAATCTTTTTCATTCCTGTAAAAGTACTAATTAATCAAATTAAGCTGTTTGGCACGTTCCAATAGCTT
>JAIEQT010000389.1 GCA_019747455.1 Chitinophagaceae bacterium
CGGAACAAACTGGAAAAATTTGGCTGTGGGAGCGGGTAACACTATTGCCATAAAAACAGATGGTACACTGTGGGGCTGGGGTAACAACGGGTACTTACAATTGGGAAGCAGCACAGGACTACAATATACCCCTTTGCAAATTGGGTCAAGCAACGGTTGGCAGAATATTTCTTCAGGGGATAATCATACCCTTGCAATAAATGCCGACGGTTTTTTGTATGTGTGCGGTATTAACAATTACGGTCAATTAGGTCTTGGCAATACAATATTTACACTTCCGTTTTCACCCGTGGGCTCTGCAAACGATTGGCAAAGTGTTTCAGGTGGACTTGAACACAGTGTTGCCATAAAAGCAGATGGTTCGCTTTACACCTGGGGCCGTAATATCGAAAAGCAATTAGGAGACGGGACAACTACGACCCGAACTGTACCCACTGCGATAACTTGTCCTACGAGTAATTTAGCAGTTAGTGACTTTGGTTTTAAAAATGAGATTAAAGTATATCCAAATCCGGTTAAAGACCTATTAAGCATCTCATTTGATAATGAAATTACAGCTGTATCAGTTTACAATTTACTAGGTCAGGAAGTTCTAACAAAATATATAAATGCAAATGAAGCAAATGTAGATGTTTCAAGTTTATCATCAGGTACTTACCTTGTAAAAGTAACTTCAAATGATTTAGTGAAAACTTTAAAAATAATTAAAAATTAAGAAAACATAATTTGGCACACCCGCTACCCGCTTGACGAGGTATCATTAGTAGCAACGGCTTGAAAACAACGGCTTGCTCATAAATTCAAAAACCCCATTCCGAAATTCCGGGATGGGGTTTTTTACACTTGAGAAGCAATTGCGCCAAAACCGCTGTTATCCGGCTCCCCTTGCTGAGTGGATATTGAACCGTATTAGTATGTAAAACGATGGTTAGCGACTCCCTTTTATTGATCAAGAGATGAGTTTTCGAAGACACATTTAACTTTAAAAGTAATCTATCCTATGTGTAAAAATAAATCTTCGATATATATTCAAAACAGCCGAATTCCTAGTAAAGCAAATCGTCTTCCGATTTAACCTTTTCAGATGAGTTCGAATGCTCAAATCCTTTCGTTCCATATGATTGATTCCTTATGAATTTCTTTCGGAATCAAATATCTGTAATGACCATTTTATCCAGTCGGATGGCAGCAATAAAAGCGCGATGAAGAACAAAACCAGCATTCCGCTGTCGGTTCGCAAGAAAGATGAATGCCTGATTTTACTCGGTCATTTATGGAATTTCGGATTTCCTTAAAGACGGTGCTCCTTAAAAAGGTAACGTTAATGTTGTAAAAGCGAACGTTGGTACATTGCCCGGCTTTGTTATTTTCTTTTGATTTATTATTGTATCGGAAATAGATCCGAATCCAATTAAAGGCCTGTATATAAATGCAAACGAAGTAAATGTAAATGTTTTAGGTTTATCATGGAGAGCTTACCTTGTAAGGGTAACTTCAGGTGATTTGGTGAAAACCTTAAAAAGCAATTAAAAATCAAAACCCGGGAATTAATCAATTAAAACTTTACGACATGAAAAAAACAATGCTCCTCTTTATTCTGGCTTTTACCTCCAGTTTGGTATTTAGTCAGGTTAATGATGTTTTTGCAATCCAAACATCGGATTATACTATCGTTAGGGGTAATCCGTATACGGTTATAGAAAGCCTGAAAAACAGTGGCTTTACTTCGCAAATTGGCGCGCCGCAACTTCCGACTTTTACTCGTAATTATGCACTTCCGCCAGGCAGTACGGTTACAAATATCAACTTCAGTAATGGCAGTACCGCAAAAATAGGGAGCAACCTGTATCTTTATCCTGTTCAACCGCCTTGCACATTGAACGGGGAGCCTTGCCCTGATTTTGTATTGCCAGACCAGGCCGTTTATAATAGCAACACGCCTTTTCCTGCTGCAACGGCAACCTTGACTAACGATACTAACACTTTTGGCTATCATATTGTAACGGTTACGTTTTGTCCGTTTCAATATTTACCCAAAGACAGAAAATTATTGCTCTACAATCAAATTAACCTTACCATCAATTACAGCATTGGCAATGTAGAATATCAGGTGAGGATTACTGAAAGCAGGCATAAAATTACCCGGGACT
>JAIEQT010000629.1 GCA_019747455.1 Chitinophagaceae bacterium
TTTTGTACTGGTTCCAGGCTCTCAACAAGTAGCACAACAGGTAAAAGAAGAAGGATTAGATATCATTTTCTCAGAAGCAGGGTTTGTAGTACGCCAGGCCGGTTGTAGTGCTTGCTTAGGAATGAATGAAGATAAAATACCGGCTGGTGAATATTGTATCAGCACGAGTAATAGAAATTTCGAAGGTAGGCAAGGAGCCGGTGCCAGAACATTATTAGCCAGTCCATTAACGGCTGCTGCAGCAGCTATCACAGGGGTTGTAACAGATGTAAGAGAAATGATATAAGCATGAAACCAGTACAAAAAATAAATAGCCGATTTGTTCCATTACCGATGGAAAATGTTGATACCGATCAAATTATTCCGGCTCGTTTTTTAAAAGCTACCAGCAGGGATGGTTTTGGTAAGAACTTGTTTAGGGATTGGCGATATATACAGGATGATGAAACAAAACCAAAGCCTGATTTTATTTTAAATCAGCCTCAGTATGGGGGAGACATATTAGTAGCCGGAAAAAACTTTGGATGTGGCTCTTCAAGAGAGCATGCTGCTTGGGCCATTGTTGATTACGGATTTAAAGCAGTTGTATCAAGCTTTTTTGCTGATATCTTCAAGAATAATGCGTTGAATAATGGACTGCTTCCGGTAACCGTAAGTGAAAATTTTTTACAAACAATTTTTACGTTGTCTAATACTAGTACGCTGGATATTGATATCGAGCAACAAACTATTACAATTAGCGAAACCCAACAAAGGGAAAGCTTTGCGTTGAATCCGTATAAAAAAACCTGCTTATTAAATGGGTACGATGATATCGACTTTTTGTTGAGTAGAAGAGTAGCTATAGAAAATTTTGAAAAGGAACTTGCTTAGTATGGAAAAACAGATTACAGTTATTAATGGAGATGGTATTGGTCCGGAAGTAACGGCTCAGTCTATTAAAGTACTCAACGCTATTGCTGCTGTATTTGGTCATCAGTTTAGATATACGCATGCACTGATGGGAGCCATTGCTATAGATCAAACCGGTAATCCTTTACCCGATGAAACGATTGCGGCTTGTAAAATGAGTGATGCTATTTTATTCGGTGCGATTGGTGATCCTAAGTATGATAATGATCCCAGTGCTAAAGTGCGCCCTGAGCAAGGCTTATTACGTCTGCGAAAAGAACTGGGTTTATTTGCTAATATTCGCCCGATCAATACCTACCCTTCCTTACAACATTTATCTCCCCTAAAACAAAAGCAATTAGAAGGAGTAGACTTCATTATATTCCGGGAACTAACCGGGGGTATTTATTTCGGTAAAAGACATATAAGTGAAGATGGTCAGTTTGCTAGTGATGAATGTGCTTATAGTGTTTCCGAAATTGAGCGAGTAGCGGATCAGGCATTCAAATATGCTTTAACAAGAAGAAAAAAAATAACATTGGTTGATAAGGCAAATGTATTAGAAACATCTCGCTTATGGCGAAAAGTAGTACAAGCACTTAGTACAAGATATGCGGAAGTTACTGTTGATTATATGTTTGTTGATAACGCAGCCATGCAAATTATTTTAAATCCTGCTCAGTTTGATGTAGTACTTACAGAAAACATGTTCGGAGATATTATTAGCGATGAAGCCAGTGTGTTGAGCGGCTCTTTAGGTTTATTGCCATCAGCTTCTGTTGGAACCAGTGCTGCTTTATTTGAACCTATACACGGTTCTTACCCGCAAGCAGCCGGTAAAAATATTGCTAATCCATTAGGTTCTGTACTATCAAGCGCTATGATGCTGGATCATTTTGATATGTATGATGAAGCAGCTGCGGTGAGAGAAGCTGTTAAGTGGACTTTAGCCAATGGATTCGTTTCAAAAGATATAGATGCTATTAATAACTATGGTACCAATGCAATCGGTGATTTGATTGTGGATTATATAGGTAAAAATGCAAAATCAGCCGCTGCAAAAAATGCAGTGTTAAATGCATCAACCATTATTTAAGGTAATACGAGGAGTATTTTTTTAAAAGTTCTTTGTTTTTTCGCTGCGGGGGAGTATCTTTATACACAACTAATAACTCTATGCGTTTTACAGCAGCTATATTTCGTGCAACAACAATAACAATAATTATTATTGTCATTAGCACAATTATACCTGGATTGCATAGAG
>JAIEQT010000085.1 GCA_019747455.1 Chitinophagaceae bacterium
GTTATTTCCTCTGCGGTTGCAACACAGTTCGAAGCAGAATGTAGATTCCTACGTGCATTAGGTCATCATGAAATGGTTGTTCATTTTGCTCGTCCTTTTTTAGATGGAGCCGGCGCACAACTAGGTATTCCATATAGAGAATATGCAGTTACCGGTTCTGCCACTTTAGATCGTTTGAAAACAGAAGCACGTCCTACAGTAGCGTATGATTATCAGAGAATATTAAGCGACTTAAATTTTGCAGAAGCAAATTTACCTGTAACGCAACCCTTAGGCCCATTACGTGCAACACGTGGTGCTGCAATTGCGCTTAAGATGCGTGTAAGAATGCATATGGGCCAGTGGGATAGTGTAAGGATTGAAGGTAACAAGTTAATTCCAGCTACAATCACACCGGCTAATCCTTCTGCCACTACCTCGGTAGTTGGTGGATATGCTTTACAAGCAACTCCTCAAGGATCATTTGGATCACCCGGTGGTAATAGTATTACTTCAGAGAATATATTTACTATCAAGAACGATCCATTAGACAATGGTAGTGTTAATGGAGCCCTTGCTTCTCAATATGGTACCAATGATTTGGGTGGTCGTGGGTTAGTATGTGTGTCTCCTATTATTTGGAACAGAACAGACTGGTTGGCTAGTGATTTGAGAAGATCTGCTTTGTATTTACAAGGGTCAACGAATAATGGTTCGTCTGTAGCAACCGGACAAGCGATCTTAACCAGAAAATATACAGATTATGTAGGTAGAGGTGATAATAACCCTATTATTCGTTTTGCGGAAGTTTTATTGATGCAGGCAGAAGCGGAAGCTCGCTTATCTGTGGGTACCGTTTCTCAAAGAGCGGTTGATTTATTGAATATGGTAAGAAATCGTGCCAGTGCAAATCCTTCTTCTACACAGTATACTACAGCAAGTTTTGCAAGTGATGCCGATGAGATTGCAGCTATATTGCTAGAACGTAGAATTGAGTTTTTGGCTGAAGGTAAACGTTGGGCAGATATACACAGAGGTATTTTTGATCCTATTGCTTCTTTAAGAACAACAGGTATTCCTGCTAAAGTAATAAATGGAAATACCGGTATGGGACAATATGGAATAGGTGTACCTGTAACGCCAGGTCAAGCTGCAATACCCTATGCCGATTACCGTTTTATTTGGCCTTTACCTGTGGGTGAAGTAACGCAGAACCCTGTTGTTGTTCAAAACCCTGGATACTAAAACATTCACTTTTCCGCTACGCTACATGCGTAGCGGATTAAATAAATATTTAAAGCATGAAAAAAATACTTTTTAATAAAGCCGGTTTTTACAGCTTGGTTTTGGGTGCAATAGTATTTGCGAGCTCTTGTAAAAAGCAATTGCCCGATCCAACTGTTGATTCAACACCGGAAGCTTTTGTGGCGGTGCATAATTTTACATTATTGGCCGGAACCAGTTCATCTGTATTCGTAAATGGTAGTCAATTATCATTAATCGGAGCTCCTGTAGCGTTGGCGGTTGGTGGTACTACTGCAGGTCCCTATATTGGTGTGGATCCTACGTCAGCCGCTACCATTGGTTTGAGAACTAGTACTGGTAGTGCAAATTATGCCTCACGTACTGTTACATTAGCCAATAAATCTAATACTTCCTTTTTTGGTTTTGATACCCTAACAGCAGCAGGTAGTGCTAGAATGTTAGTATTAAACAATAATATGACTGCACCGGCCCTTGGTACCACCAATTTCCGTTTTCTTCACTTTTCTCCGAATGCAGGTCCTGTAAATGTTACGTTGGTAAGAACCGCAGATCAGTTTGGTGTGGCTGCTAGTGGAACTATTACGCTAACTAATGTGCCTTATATCGGCGCTAGCGCAAATCCCGATGAAACAACTTTGTCAAATTTCACTAATATTCCTGCAGGTACTTATACGTTAACTGTTCTGTCAGGAACAACGGCTTTAGTTGGACCTACTAGTGTTACTCTAAGAGAGTTCAAGAATTATAGTATTGTTGCTCGTGGATTTACAAGCGCAAGAGCTTCTATTCCTGCCGGACAAACACTTGGAGCTACTTTATTGTTGCACAACCCATAGTATAAATTTTTTATATGTATTTCAAGTCGTCCCCCCGCCGCAGGCGGGGGGGTTTTTTTTGTTTACGTTAACAAT
>JAIEQT010000587.1 GCA_019747455.1 Chitinophagaceae bacterium
AAGAAATTCCGATAACCGATTAATTCGGCAGCGACTTAACTGGGCACCAACAGCGCCTTTGCAGATTGGATTAACAAAAACTTTTGAATGGATTAATAAACAGGTACAAGCTACCCGGCCGGTACTGGCAAAAGTTTCTTAATGATTCTTGTAGTTGATTTCGACAGAACTTTTCTAAAAAATGATTTTTTTTCTGAAGCCTTAGTGCGGCAACTGCTGCAAACCCCTTTGGGTACCTACCGCCTCTTTCAGCAAAATAAGAACAACTGGGTAGGATTTAAAGAAGCTATTCTTTCAAAATCCAGTATACCAACCGATATTTCCAACTTGATAGATCCGTTTGTTGCGGAATGGATAAATAGAAATAGGCATCGCTTTTCTAAGATTGTATTGGTAAGTGCTAGTCCGGATTCGTTTGTTAAAAAACTAATTTCCCCACTTGGCATTTTCGATGAAGTACATGGTAGTACTACGATTAATTTAAAAGGAACTGCCAAGAGAAATTTTATTCAGGAAAACTGGGGAGCTCCTTTTGCTTATATAGGAGATTCCCGCTCCGATATACCCATCTTTCAGGCGGCAACTGAAGCTATAAAAGTACAAACCCTTCGTTCTGCTTCAGCTACACTAAAGCCCACGCTGTCCCTTATTCGAACGCATAACTGGATTAAAAATCTGTTGATTTTTTTACCCTTTCTTTTGGCGCATCGGTTCAGCCTCAGCCAATTTATCTCTTTGATACTGGCTTTTTTTTCACTCTCCTTAATGGCTTCAGCCTGCTATATTATCAATGATATTTTGGATATCCAAAACGATCGATTACATAAAGAGAAAAAATATCGCCCCTTAGCGGCTGCAGAGCTAAGTATTACACAAGCCCTTCTCTTTAGTGGATTGCTTTTTTGCACTTGCATTACACTTACTACTTTTTTGAGTATTCACTTTATTCCATGGATATTGCTTTATGGATTAGGGAGTATTATGTACTCAATCTATCTGAAGCAGGTTAGGTTTATCGATATCCTCACACTTACCGGCTTCTATATGTTTAGGGTATTTTGGGGAGGAGAAGTGTCTGATACAGAACTCACAGGATGGTTTGTTTCTACTATGGCTATGGCAATATTTGCACTGGCATTTAGTAAGCGATATTTGGAACTTTTGTTCTCGGATAAAACAGCATTACCCGGACGAGCATACACGAAAGAAGATATGCCTATGCTTCAATTGTTGATGTACAATTTTGCTGTAGGCTCCATTTTATTACTGAATGTGCATGCTTATTTTGTATTGATGATTCGCTCCCCTTATTTTTTTCTTTTTTTGAATGTATTAGCCATTGCAATCCTGCTTTTTTATTTTGATGCCAGGAATAAAAAAGCAGATGACCCTGTACAAAGGGTTACCCGATCCATTCCATTGATAATTTTTGTATTATTATTTTTAGGCCTTTACTTTTTTGAAATGATACAACACTAATATGCAGCAGGTATTTACCGGTTGGGGTTTGTATCCCGTAATCAAAGCAGATTTTGCAGTACCGGAAAAGCAGTCCGATCTGCAGGAAATTGTTAGGTCAACGCCACAAATAACACCAAGAGGCAATGGCCGTTCTTATGGCGATTCCGCACTTGGAGAATACCTGGTGTTAAGTAAAAAACTCAACCGAATACTATCTTTTGATACCACGGAGGGTATTATAGAAGCTGAATCGGGTGTTTTGTTGGATACAATTTTACAACAGATCGTTCCCCAAGGTTTTTTTCTACCTGTTTCACCCGGCACCAAATTTATTTCTGTTGGGGGCGCATTAGCAGCCGACATACACGGAAAGAATCATCATGTAGATGGTGTATTCAGTGATCATGTACTTTCTTTCCGTTTAATGAGCGCCTCCGGAAATATAGTAGAAGTTTTTCCGGGTGAGGATTTGTTTGCGCAAACTGCCGGTGGAATGGGCTTAACAGGTTTTATATTGAGCGTTACGTTCAAACTGAAACCTATTGAAACTGCTTTTATCAGCCAGCAAGCTATCCGCGCCAAAAACCTCCGGGAAATCTTTGATCTGTTTGAACAAAATAAACAAAGACCCTATTCAGTAGCCTGGATCGACTGCTTAGCGAAGGGTGATCAATTAGGGCGTTCTGTTTTATTGTTGG
>JAIEQT010000502.1 GCA_019747455.1 Chitinophagaceae bacterium
AGGGTCGCCGTCAACAGCGATAATATCTGCCAATTTATCTTTTTCAATCACACCAATTCTATCATCGCCCAACAAATCAGCCGCATTTAAAGTAGCGCATTGTATGGCTTCTAAGATGGGCATTCCCGCCTCTGTCATATAAACAAATTCTATCCAATTTTTACCATGGCTAAACACACCTGCATCGGTACCAAATGCAATTTTAACACCCCGTTTATACGCTTTTGCAAAAGTAGCTTGTATAAAATTTCCAACCACTAACGCTTTTGCTCGTACAATTTCAGGATAATAGCCAGGTTTCTTTGCGGAATCAGCAGAAGATTTTCCCGCCGTAATTGTAGGTACTAAATAAGTACCTCGTTGCTTCATTAAATCCATTACTTCTTCATTCATATAGGTACCATGTTCTATAGAACTTACACCCCCTAATACGGCTCGCTTCATTCCCTCAGCACCATGTGCATGTGCAGCCACTTTAAATCCGTAATCTTTTGCAGTAGCAACAATTGCTCGCACTTCCTCTTCCGTAAACTGCGCTCCACTGCCATCTTTCGCCATACTTAATACACCACCTGTGGCCGTGATTTTAATCAGATCAGACCCATCTTTGTAACGTTGACGCACAGCTTTGGCACAATCTTCTACCCCATTCACTACTCCCTCTTTTGGCCCCGGATCCCCCATAATATCTTTACGGTAATTGTTGGTCGGATCTGCATGTCCACCAGTTGTTCCAATAGCTTTACCGGCAGTATAAATCCGGGGACCTTTTGTTAGACCCTTATTAATGGCATTTCGAAGCGATATATTTACGCCACTTCCGCCTAAATCTCGCGCAGTGGTAAAGCCGCTCATTAATGTTCTCTCAGCAAATACAGCAGCTTGAAATGCTACGTCGGCCTCATTCTCCGTAAACTCTTTTAAATAAGAATTGGGACTTGTTTCTCCCTCAAAATGCACGTGCATATCAATGAGTCCGGGCATTACCGTTTGTTTTTTCAAATCAATAATTTTATCATTGGCAGTACCCGAGATATATCCTTTTTGTATATCTATAATTTTATTTCCCTCTACTATAACGGTCATTTCATTAAGCAAGGCTAATTTTTTTACATCTACCAATGTACCGCAGTGTAAGTATGTTTTTTGAGCAGCTACATGAATAGCAAGCAGACTAAAAGCCAAGTAAAGCAGTTTACGCATGGTTGGTTGTTTGGGGGAAGATACAAAAAAGCCCCGGTAGAAACCAGGGCAATACAAGTACAACTATTCAAAAACTATTTATTGGGTTGTGGCGTGTATCGTAAATAAGGCTTTACAATATTTAACCCTTTAGGAAATTTTTCTAACGCATCTTCAGTGCTTACTGCCGGCACCACAATTACATCTTCACCCTCTTTCCAATCTGCCGGAGTAGCAACGCTGTACCGCGCGGTAAGTTGGAGGGAATCTATTACGCGTAATACTTCATGAAAATTCCTTCCGGTTGAGGCCGGATAAGTAATGGTAAGTTTTACTTTTTTATCCGGACCAATAATAAATAAAGACCTCACGGTAAAGGTTTCTGAAGCATTTGGGTGAATCATACCGTAAGCATGAGCAATTGATTTATCTTGATCGGCGATTATGGGGAAGTCTACAGACGCGCCTTGTGTTTCATTGATATCTTTGATCCAGCCTTCGTGACGTTCGATACTATCTACACTTAATGCCAATACTTTTACATTTCGTTTAGCAAATTCCTCTTTCAATAAGGCTGTTCTTCCTAGTTCGGTAGTACATACCGGTGTATAATCGGCCGGGTGTGAAAAAAGTACACCCCATCCATCTCCTAAATACTCATAGAAATTAATAGTACCAATACTTGTGACAGCCGTAAAATTGGGTGCTATATCCCCTAAATGTACGCTCATATAATTCTTTTGAGCTACAAATATAGCAATATCCTATTAATTTAGTAGGATAATAAAATAAAATTTATTAATCCTGCTTCCGCACTGTTCTCCCCTTTTGTAGGGCCTTTTTCCCAAATTTATTTTTTACTTCGTCAATGGCCTTATACAACTCATCTTTCTTTCCCCCATCATCAAACAAACTTCCCTGTAATACATGACTGGTAAGCTCAGAGAGCCGCACCCCTATTAGTCGTACAGGCTGCCCTTTACGATACAGTTTATGGAACA
>JAIEQT010000371.1 GCA_019747455.1 Chitinophagaceae bacterium
TACCCCTCTGTTTCTACCTATGACTTAGCTATTCAAGAGCGGGAAGCAGATTTAGTGATCGCTACTTTTGGCAGGGCATTATGGATATTAGATGATATTCGTCCGCTTAGAAAGTTGGCTGCCAATAAAGGGCAAGTCTTCGCTAAAAAACTAACAGCTTTTGATGCTCCTCAAGCTTATCAGGCAAAAATCAAAAACGCAGCAGGTATTGAATACAGCACCTATGGCACCTATGAAGGAGAAAATAGAAGAACAGGTGCGGCATTAAGTTTCTATGTACAAAAATCAGCAACAGACACAGGCAAAAATAAGTTGAGCGATACTTTACAAGTTCGTATTATGGATGCAGCCGGTAATAATGTAAGAAACTTACGTACGCGTGCCGATAGTGGGTTTAATCGCTTCTATTGGGGGTTGGAAGGAAAAGGTATTAGAGCCGGTGGCGGCGGACGCGGAGGTGGCGGTGGAAGATTCGGTGGTGGTGCAGGTAATGCCGAACCAGGTGGTTTACCTGTTGATCCCGGAACCTATAAAGTAGTCCTTTCTTTAGGAAGAGAATTAACAGATAGTATGATGGTAGTGGTAAACGATGATCCCAATGCACCAACACCTAAAGAGCTAAGAGACGCTTTACGTAAAGCGAATACGAGGATTGAACAGAGTACTATGAAGATCACAGCCATTACCGAAAGGCTAACAGAGTTAGAAGATATTATGAAGAAAGTAGAAGCAGGATATGGCAGTATGGAAAGAAAAGACGCGGATACACTTCGTAAAGTAGCTAAACTAGTGGCAGATGGTATTAAAGAAGTGAGGGAAATGCTCAATGGTAAACCACAAACCAAACAAGGCTATGGCAATATTCCACAAGAAACCGTTAATGGATTATTAGGAGAAGCCCGTTCATTGGTAATGGGTAAAACAGCCATGCCGGGCGCGCAAGAAAATAGAGCTATGACGGAGGCAGAAGAAGCTGTAACTACTGTAGTTAAGAAAGCAAATACTCTTTTTGATGGAGTATGGAAGCAATATAGAACACTAGCCGAAGCCGCACCGGTAAAGTATTTTAAGGATTATAAGGCAATAGAGTAGGGAAAAGTTAACCGGATACATTTAAAAACCCCTATCAGTTTTTTGATAGGGGTTTATTTTTATGATGCCTTTCTGGGTGTTACACTAAATCCTCCTTTCTTTTTCGTAGAAGCAAAGTTTTGATTCAAGCCCCCACTTCCTGTTTTTCCGAAGGTACTTGCCGGCCCTGCAGGTTTAGATACCATACCTGAAGCCGGACTTTTTTTCTTTACATTTTTTCTCGTAGACTTGGCTTTTCCCATATTTTTCTTTTTTGGAAGTTAATACTAATTCCAGATACTATCAAATGGGGTATACCCATTTAGTATAAATGAAAATTTAGCTCCATTGGCTGAAATAAATTTTCCCTTCTTGGTATAAATAGCTATAGCTCCGCTAAACCCGGTTGAAGAGCTATATTGAAAAGGTGGACGAAAAACTTTTATCATCGCAATATCTCTTGGGAATACCATCATTTGATCACCTGCAGGTACTTCAAATTCATCAATAAAAATGGTACAAGCGTCGGGCCTTGCATTTGGGTCGGAACTGGCACCGCCTGCTGTAGATACAAAATTACCCGAACCTTGTCGCCATTTATATAACTCTCTATTATCATCGGTGGTTTCAACGGTTAAGCCTGGTATTTTTTGCTGTAAAAACCATCCAAGTGTTGGTGCATTGGCTAATTCATCATTTTCTAATCCGTCGAATATTATTGCATTTTCATTCTTGAATAATCCGCTACTATACTTATCATCATATTCCTGCACTTTTGTTTTTGATTTCGTATATACCGTTACATTCGGTAATAATCCGGACTCTTCAGGATCATCGAGTGATAGTACAAATGATTTTGAAGTTGCTGTTGATTTCCCAACACTAAAAAAAGCGGTTGTTGTTAATATAGGCTCAAATAATGAGTCTATAGGCGTTTTTAACTGTACCGCCAAATAGTTATGCTTCTCTTTTTTTACAGGAGAAAAATAAAAAGAAGCTTTATCCTGAAAGAGCATCTGCTTCATTACAAAATTATCATGAGCATCTACTTTTAGTTGATCAACACACATGTTGTTATTACTGGAACGCATCATATAGTTGATAATCGAATATT
>JAIEQT010000059.1 GCA_019747455.1 Chitinophagaceae bacterium
TTTGCAGTCTGTTAATCGATTTCCAAATCATGTGGTATCGCTACAAGAAAAAATATTAAGTGATAGCGAGGAAGAGTTAACTCTATATAAAAATTTGCTATCTCGTCTTCGCACAGATAATGGGCATGAATTAAACACTTACCAGTTAAGAACTCAGGCATATTTCGCGATCATGTTCTGTGGGGAAACGCTAGGATTGTCACCAAATCCGCAGAGAAAATATGGTAATCCATTGCTTAGGCTTTTAGAAATATTGTTAGGTTCCGATGAGTCTGGCCGAGAAGAGGGTGATATTCGTGCTAGTATGAGCCAGATATACGTTTCTTACAAAAAGCATATTGAAGATCCTAGCAACAAATCATTAGTCGACGGTGCATTAGCTGCATGTCGCGATCATAAAGGATGCTTAGAGACAATACAAATGTCGAATGTAAAGTTCCAATCATCGCTACTATTTTTAATATCTTCATCTCCCTTTGTAAAATTTTTACGACTGAGCAATAAAGAAACAGTAAAAAATTAAATTATGCTTAATGGGTGGCTTTAGCCCCCTATAACAAGACTTACTTATTGCAATAATATACTTCTGTCTTGTATAGGACGTTTCTATCCTTCCAGATATATATCATTAGCCATTAATTACATATTAACTAAGTTAAAGCTCTAATAATATTGACGCGCCTTAAAAATGCAATAGCGTCAATATTATGAGGAGTTTCCGCATTATGCCATGATCGACTTATCGGATTCTTGAGACGGATTCGAATGAGTCTAAATGTTACTGATTACTGAAGTACTTGTTGTCGAAATTGTAATTTTTATTTAAGAAGGGAGTTCTTATGAAAAATGATTCCATATTAGTTCATCCAAAACAGGCGAGGGAAATTTTGGGGGTTGGCCCTACCAAATTCTATGAATTGGTAAAATTACCTACCTTTCCAAAAGCAAAGTATCCCAACAAAAAACGCCCGATGTATCTGCGCGCAGAGTTGGAAACTTGGGTTCAAAATTTGGATTAATTTAATTAATGCATAAGCTCATATAAGGTTTATATAATCCTAACACAGATGTTTGTAATCCTTGTATGAGCTTATTAAGGAGATAAGCATGAGTAATTCTAAGGCATCTAAATTAAAAAATAAAGGTAGGTTTAACAGGACGAAATTACCTTTCCCTATCGTGATCATGTGCAAACTTAATATTAAAACAGGTATTCCTAATAGTTCTGGATATTGGAAAATATGTTGCCCATTTCATAAGAACGGCACCGAAAAAAAGCCTAGCTTAAACATACACCATGTAAAAGGTAATTATAGATGCCATGCATGCGGCGCCAAGGGCGGAGATGCTTTAGCTTTTTTTATGCAATGCACCGGAACTAAATTTGTTGATGCGGCAAAACAATTAGGTGCGTGGGAGGAATCATTATGATTAATATCACTCCTGAATCTGCGGCATTAGCGCTTGTTTCTAAGCAAATTAAATCAGGTTATGTATGGGAGGTATTGCATGACTATAAAGATTTATCTGGTAATACATTGTTTTGGAGGATTCGCCTAAAACATGCTAATGGCGATAAGTGGATCAGGCCAATGTATAAAGGCAATGATGGTAAGTATTTATTGAAGGAGCCGCCATATCTTCGTGATTCTTTAAAACCTTTATATAACCAGCATTTATTGATTGATTTTTCTAATGCTACTTTGGTTATAGTCGAAGGTGAGTTAAAGGCAGACATTTTAAATGCTTTCTTCATTAGACATAATGCGGGAGACAAATTTATAGCAATAACGTCTGGAAGTGCAACAAGTGCTACCAATGCAGATTGGCAACCAGTACATAGTCGTAAATGTCTCATATGGCCAGATAATGACGCCCCTGGTTTTAATTATGCAACTGTTGTCTATGAAAAGTTGTCTCTGATTAATTGCCAAGCAGAAATAGTTGATGTTACTACATTGAATTTAAAATCTGGTGGAGATTGTGCTGACTGGGTTAATGATAATCCCAGCTACACTCTAGATAATTTCCTGTGTATTTCTAAACAAGAAACGTTAGAAGAAGTAGGCGAAGCCTCGGCAATTAAGGGGTCTAGCCAGGCCTCAGAACTCGTTGCATTTATTTTAGAACAAGCCGTTTTATGTCATGATAAAAATAAGAATGTTTATGCTATTGATAAGCAAACTAATGAGGTCCGACAAATAGATAGT
>JAIEQT010000131.1 GCA_019747455.1 Chitinophagaceae bacterium
TTTCCGGTTCTATATTGCATCTCTCCATTAACCCATCTTATCACCGGAAATTTTAGTAAGATATAATCTCGCATCGTCATATTAGCATTTGCAGCCGGATCATCTACCACTATCACAGAAGAACTATTTTGATTTCTGAATAGATTATTTTGGATGTACCGCTCTTCCATTTCCTGTGTTCTTGACTTTCTCACAGCAGATACCACTACTTCGGGTAACCCATTCTTAGTATACTGTGTTACTTGCGCTTCTCCATTTGTTTTTTTTGTCCAGGTTGATTCTTTTTTTAACTGCTCTTTTACAAAAGACATCAGGTTTTTACTGATATCATCAGTGCCCCAGGCAATAGAGCCAATAGGCTCAATGGATTCGATTTTGAAATTATCATAGTCGCGAAACTCTCTTTCAGCGTTAACGAAAAAACGAATGGAGCCTCTTCCCACAAAATCGATATCTTTTATCCGCAAAAGTGAATCATTGATCCTATCAATACCATCGATAATTTCCAATTCGCCATTTTGATTTACGAGTTGATATTGAATACTACTCGAACGGTATTTTTCTCTTATAAAATAAGCTACACTAAATGTTTTATCGGCTTTTTTAAAGGGGGCATTGATGATGGCAGGTTGCAGGTTATCCGGTATGGTAAGGGCATTTACTTTACCTCCGATATAAATGATAGTTCTTGCCGTATGCATGGGCTTTCCGTTCTCAAAGAAATAAGCTCTTAGTAAGGTTGGCCCCCTACTAATTTGGTCATTCGCAAAGGCGCCACATACTTTCCCATCGGTAAGCGGTATCAATTTATAATCCAGTAACCGACCATTTTCATCCAACCAATCAACCCGAATAATACTACCGTTAGGAATTTTATCAGACTGATCTTCAACACTAAATAAAAGGGAATCCCGACCACTAATAACAGTACTCGTACTCCTGAATTGCAAATAACCCTCATCCAATAATTGACTATACGAAATGATTGTTGGAATACAGGCTATACATAGCAATAGTAATTTTTTCATACACCTATTTTAAGCTGTTTTCTTTACAAATATGCGTGGGTTCAATTCCAATTAAAGGTAAGGTAACCGTTTTATGATAAGCACTTGCATTGGAGAAAGCTTCATCTCCTTTTTTTGTATAAATAGCTAAGGTACCTTGTACACCGACACCTCCTCCGTTAAAAAAGCCTGCGCTATTTGTATTCAATCCCCGAATGCTCGATTTAATAAATTTCACATAAGCAATATCCCAAATGGCCGGAATAAAACTACTTGGCGATTCATCAACCCAAATTTCGATAGTGCCCATTCTATACGATAAAACAGGGGTTAAGGTTCCCGGTAAATAACTAACACGTATACCCGGAACCTTTCTGTTGATAAACTCTTCTATTGTTAAAGAAGTAGCAGCAGAAGGATCTGTGGTCATATCGAACGACATGCCAAATTGATTCTTAAAGAAATTAGATTGTGTATATTTTTCTTCTAATTCCTTCATGCGTGTTTTCGTAGTTGTAGATACCGTTACATTGGGTAAATCGCCGTCTGCAAAAAGGCTTACGGTTGTTGCAATATTATTTCCGGCATTAAGATTTCTTTCTTGCGCTATATAAAAGGGCATTACGTTCTTTATAATCGTATCATTTTGCCAAATACTACCTTCTTCCGGCGCATAACTTCTGGCCTTTATAACGTCGTAGGATTGATATTGTATTTCATTGTTCAAAAAAAATCGGATGGTTCCATTTTCTCTTAAATCAATCTCAGAAACCCGAATAATGCTATCATTCACACGCTCGGCTTTGGCTATTTCATATAATTGTCCGGATTTATCTACAATTTGATATTGAATATTTTTACTGGGGAAAGGCTCCCGAATCACAAAATATTTAACCAGCTTACTATCTGCATAGTTATAGGATCGATTTATTAAAACGGGTTTTAATTCTTCGGAGATAGTGTGATCATATACTTTACCATCGGCAGCAACTCTAATAAAACTTCTGGCTATATGCATGGGCTTACCCTTACTCGTAAAATAGGCGCGCAAAACAATGGAGCCTTTTTTAATAAATCTATTGGGCAATACCCCACAAGCTTTGTTATTATCCATCACGAATACGCCATTCTCCAATAAATTTCCTAATTCATTCAAGCAAGCAACAAATATCAAAGTACCATCCGGCAACATGCCCGATTCATCTTCT
>JAIEQT010000223.1 GCA_019747455.1 Chitinophagaceae bacterium
ACAGGTGATGCCTGGTGTGTGTATCCTATGTATGATTTCGCACACGGACAAAGTGATTCCATTGAAAAAATAACTCATTCCATTTGCACCTTAGAATTTGTTCCTCACAGGCCATTATACGATTGGTGTATTGAAAAGTTGGGTACATTCCCTTCAAAACAATATGAATTTGCGCGGTTAAATATGACGTATACGGTGATGAGTAAACGCAAGTTATTACAACTTGTTAATGAACATCATGTAGAGGGCTGGGATGATCCGCGTATGAGTACCATTAGTGGTATGCGTAGGAGAGGATATCCCGCTGCCAGTATCAGAGAATTTTGTGAAAGAATTGGTGTTGCGAAAAGGGAGAATCTTATTGATGTTGGATTATTGGAGTTTTGCGTACGCGAAGAATTAAATAAAAAAGCGTTGCGTCGCATGGTGGTATTCGATCCTATCAAAATTGTTATCACTAACTATCCAAATCGTGAAGAGTGGTTGGAGAGTGAAAATAATCCTGAGGATCCCAATGGAGGAACGCGTAAAATTCCTTTCAGTAAGGAAATTTTTATTGAAGCCGAAGATTTCATGGAAAACCCACCTAAGAAATATTTTAGATTGGCACCTCAGCAAATGGTTCGTTTAAAAAGTGCTTATATCATTCAATGTAACGAGGTCATTAAAAACGTAGATGGTAGTATCAAAGAAATACATTGTACCTATATACCGGAGAGTAAAAGTGGTGCAGATACTTCAGGTATTCACGTAAAAGGTACTTTACATTGGGTAAGCTGCGCACATGCCATACAAGCAGAGGTAAGATTATATGATCGCTTGTTTAAAGTTGAGAATGTTGCCGATGCAGAAGGTGATTTTAAAGATCATATTAATCCGGATTCATTACAAATAATAACGGGTGCTTTGGCTGAACCAGCTATAGCTAATGATGCAAAAGAACAGGCTTTTCAATTTTTACGAAAAGGGTATTTTGTGCTTGATAAGGATAGCGATCCTCAAAAATTAGTTTTTAACAGAACGGTAACCCTAAAAGATACTTGGGCTAAAGAAGTTAAAAAAACGAATGGATAACAAGATCCCGATTGATACCATTAACTTATTTCCGGTGCTCGATCATTTATTGATCGATATGCTCAAGTCATTATCGAACTCGGATTGGAATCGAAGAACCATTGCTAAAAAATGGACAATCAAAGATATTGCTGCGCACATGCTCGATACGAACATGCGAACTATTTCTTATGCCCGAGATAAATACATATATGCTGCCAATAGCGATATTCAAAATCAGCAACATCTTATCAACTATTTAAACGAGCTAAACGCCAGTTGGGTGTTAGCTTTTAAAAGGGTTAGTCCGGCTATAATTATAGAATTATTGGAGGGAAGTAATAAAATATATTTTGAAGCCATTAGTAAGTGGGATATGTGGGCAGATGCGATGTATTCAGTGGCGTGGGCGGGAGAAACAAAGTCAAAAAATTGGTTTCATGTAGCAAGAGAGTATACAGAGAAGTATATTCATCAACAACAAATAAGAGATGCATTAGGTAAGGATGAACTGTATGCGGCTCAATTGTTTCATCCTTTTATAAAAACGGTAATGATGGCTTTACCCTATACTTACCGCAATACTTTGGCATTAGAAGGAACAACTGTTACCGTACAGGTTTCTTCTGCAGGCGGTGGCTGCTGGACCATCAAAAAAAATCGGAAAGGTTGGGAATTTATTCAGCCTATGCCTACAGCAGATGCCATAATTGATATGCGACCGGATACTGCTTGGAAACTGTTCTCAAAAGGGATAACTCCTTCAGCAGCTTTGTCAGATATTACCGTTAAAGGCAATAACGAGTTGGCTATTGTTGCCTTACAAATGGTATCGGTAATGGCTTGATTAGAAATTTCTCAAGGGGTTCCTCCGGCCGGCTAATACATAGTTTTTTATGTTCACCCAAAATGCCAAAATCATATAAATGATTACCGGTGAACCCATAGTAAGAAAAGAGATGTAAATAAACCACATCCTGATTTTTGAGGACGCGATGCCGAGCTTTTCACCGATGGCATTACACACACCAAAAGCCCGGAGCTCTAAAAACTCTCTTATTTTTTCCATAATTAACTTTTAGCGGGGGCTGAATCCAAAATTAAACAGAATATCTATATAAAAGTTCAAATCGCGCTTTTTAAACCCCTTCATTTTTTGTAAATT
>JAIEQT010000129.1 GCA_019747455.1 Chitinophagaceae bacterium
ATGGCCATTGAAAATTCTATCGCTGGAAGCATTTTGCCTAATTATAATTTATTACAAAAGGCAAACCTGCAGGTGATCGGAGAGGTATACTTATCTATCAGTCAGAACTTACTCGTAAATAAAGGCGTGACCCTGGCTGATATCCGTGAAGTACATAGTCACCCCATGGCTATCTTGCAATGTCTCGATTTTTTGGAAGAAAATAAATGGAAACTGATCGAAACAGAAGATACGGCGCTGAGTGCTAAACATGTATATCAACATAAAAGCAAACATGTTGCTGCTATTGCCAGTAAACTATCCGCTGAGTTATTCAATTTAGATATTATCGCACCGGATATTCAAACACAAAAAAATAATATCACCCGTTTTTTAGTACTTAAACCAGGAAATAAATCTATTGAAATAGCGGATGCTAATAAAGCTTCTCTCTATTTTCAAACAGATCATTCAAAGGGTATTCTGGCTAAAGTATTAGGTACTATAGCTAATGGGAATATTAACCTGAGTAAATTACAAAGCATGCCCATACCGGGTAGTAATTTTAAATATGGCTTTTATGCGGATATGGAATTTGATCATATTTCGGCCTTACATAAAGTACTTCAAAAAATAGAACCACTCACCAATAGTTTAAAACTATTCGGAGCCTATAAAAAAGGAAAACCAGTTAAAGGATAATGATGCATATTACAACAGCAAAACGATTGGCAGGTATTGGTGAATATTACTTCTCCCAAAAATTGCGTGAAATTGATCAACTCAATAAAGCCGGGAAAAATATCATCAATTTGGGTATAGGAAGTCCTGATCTACCACCTCATCCAAGTATCATACAGGTATTGGAAGAAGAAAGTCGTAAACCCAATGTACATGCCTATCAATCATATAAAGGGTCGCCGATATTAAGAAATGCAATCGCAACCTGGTATCATACATGGTATGGTGTTTCGCTTCATGCAGATACAGAAGTATTACCACTCATAGGTAGTAAAGAAGGTATCATGCATATTTGTATGACTTACTTGAATGAAGGTGATGAAGTGCTCATTCCTAATCCGGGTTACCCTACCTATACAAGTGCGGTTACATTAGCCGGGGGTACTCCCGTTTATTATGAGCTGTTAGCTGAAAATGATTGGGAACCCGATTTTGAGGAACTCGATTCCCGCGATTTATCTAAGGTAAAATTAATGTGGGTAAATTATCCCCATATGCCTACCGGCAAATCGGCATCAACATCATTGTTCGAAAAAATAATTGCTTTCGGTAAAAAAAATAATATCCTTATCTGTCACGATAATCCCTATAGTTTCGTGCTGAATGAAAACCCACAAAGTCTATTATCTATTCCGGGTGCCAAAGAGATTGCCATCGAATTAAATTCTTTGAGTAAGAGTGTAAACAAGGCTGGTTGGCGTGTTGGTATGTTATGTGCTGCCAAAGAGCGTATTGATGAGATCCTAACATTCAAAAGTAATATGGATAGTGGCATGTTTTTGCCTATCCAACTGGCCGCTGCTAAAGCCTTAATGCTGGATATAAGTTGGTATAAAGAACTTAACGCTATTTATACTGCACGCAGAGTAAAAGTATTTGCATTACTCGATCTTCTCCAGTGTACCTATAGTAAAAACCAAACAGGTATGTTTGTTTGGGCAGCTATACCAAGCACTTACCAGGATGGGTATGCATTAAGTGATGAAATTTTATACCAGGCCAATACTTTCATTACGCCCGGAGGTATTTTTGGATCGGCAGGAAATAATTATATCAGAATTAGTTTATGCGGTTCTGTTGAGAAGTTTGAAGAAGCGATAAACAGAGTTAAGTCAATAGTCAATAGTCAATGGTAATAACAATAATAGGAACGGGATTAATTGGCGGCTCTATGTCGCTGGTGCTGCAACAAAAAGGTTTTGCAAGTAGGGTATTAGGCGTTGAACTAAATCCAACTCATGCAGCCAAAGCATTGTCGTTAGGATTGGTACATGAAATTGTTTCACTCGAAAAAGCTGTTCAAGCATCGGATCTACTGATTCTTTCTACACCTATCAATGCGGCTGAAGAGATATTACCGGCCATCTTGGATTTGGTAGATAAGCAAGTGATAATGGATGTTGGGTCTACTAAAAAATCTATATGCGAAGCTGTGGCCGATCATCCTAAAAGAAACCGTTTTGTAGCCACGCATCCAATGTGGGGTACCGAGAATAGTGGTCCGGA
>JAIEQT010000224.1 GCA_019747455.1 Chitinophagaceae bacterium
TTGGTCATATTAAACCGATACCGATGAAGCGGACAAACAACATTTCCTATAGCATCTAAGTATCCATTAGCCATAACACCACCCGCATGCGGGCATTTATGCGCAAAGGCAAAAAGTTCATTGTCTTTACGGGCAAGTGTTATTGTTTTACCTTCCACCGTTATAATACACATACCGTTTTCCTGCCAGTGAAGAGCGGCTATGGAATCGGCAATTTTTACCCAATGAAGCTCATCGTGCATATCAGGTGAATTAATAATAAAGCGTTTTATAAGGGTATCTAACTTGATATAAATCACGAACTTTTTGTAAGATAATATCTCTCAGTGCATCGATATTCATTTTTGCAACAGCAGAAACGAACACACAGTTACCCCCTGTTTCTATATCCCATTTTTCTTTTAACTCTTTCAATAATTCTTCTTTCACAGCACTACCCAGCCACTCATCAAAAGTGCGTTCTTCATATAAATCCATCTTATTAAAAATGGTGAGTATAGGCTTTTCAAAAGCCTTTAATTCCTGCAAAGTTTTGTTTACCACACCAATCTGCTCTTCATATTGCGGATGTGAGGTATCTACTACATGTAATAAAATATCGGCCTCACGCACCTCGTCGAGCGTACTTTTAAAACTTTCTACTAAATGATGTGGTAGCTTACGAATAAAACCAACGGTATCACTCAATAAAAAGGGGGTATTCTCAAACACTATTTTGCGGGTGGTAGTATCTAGTGTGGCAAACAATTTATTCTCTGCAAATACTTCACTTTTGCTTAATAAAGTCATTAATGTACTTTTACCAACATTGGTATAGCCCACTAAAGCCACCCGAATCAATTCACCACGCTCTTTTCGCTGTGTAAAAGCCTGCTTATCGATTTCTGCTAATCGCTTTCTCAGTAAAGCAATTTTATCTTTAACGATACGACGGTCAGTTTCTATTTCAGTTTCTCCCGGGCCACGGGTACCAATACCGCCTCCCTGGCGTTCCAAATGCTTCCACATACCTTTCAACCGAGGTAATAAATACTGATACTGTGCAAGCTCTACCTGTACTTTTGCTTGTGCCGTTCTAGCCCTACTGGCAAAAATATCAAGTATCAAATCGCTCCTGTCGATTGTTTTTACTTTGAGTTCTTTTTCGATATTCGTGATTTGTGATCCAGTTAACTCATCATCAAAAATTACCAGTTGAATATTTTTGCCGGCTAAATAGTCTCTGATCTCTTCTAACTTCCCTTTTCCAACAAAGGTTCTGCTATCGGGGTGCGCCATTTTTTGGGTAAATCTTTTTACAGCAATAGCCCCTGCCGTTTCCGATAAAAAAGCGAGTTCATCTAAATATTCAGTAACCTGTTCGTTGGTTTGATCTTTTTGTATCAATCCCACCAATACGGCCTTTTCTTCTTGCGCAACTAGTTTCTTCTTCTCAATCAAAACGTAAATTTTTACAAAAGTAACTTATTCATATTCAGCAAATAAAAAAGCCCCCCAACAGTACTGTTGAGGGGGCCTATATTATTGTTGGGCTATTTTATAAACCACTAATGGTTAAACCAATAGAAATACGATTCATATTGGCACCGGCACCATCACGTAATACACCAGTTACCTGGTAAGCGCCATGTAATGAAAAAGCTCCATAGCCAATACGCCCGGTAACCGACACATTGGTTGCGTTAACAAACTTGCGGCTATATTCTTTTTCAATAATGGATGTACCATAAATAGATTGCCCATTTTTATTCACGTAATTCTTTCCCTTGGTATAAGCTTTTAATAAGGTTCCCACTTTGGCACCTATAGCAAATTTCCAGGATTTATTGGGATTGGCAGGGTTTGAGAAATAGCGAATTTCTACTGGTATCTCCGCATAAATACTGGTTAGCTTAAACTTATTATAATGGTTAATACTATCGGCAATAGTAAACGGCAAACGAGCAGCCGTTGATTTCAAATCTACATTTACATTCTTAAAGAACATATTGCTTGATCCTAATCCTATACCATAACCAATGCTCATTTTAGGGTTATTCTTAAAAGGTTTATCAAGCATGAAATAAAAATTAAAATGCCGGCTAAACCCACCTGTTCTAACACTATCCGGACGAGACGTCCACGTATCTGATCCATACTGGATCATAAAATGATCTTTAGAACGATTTACCAGATCAATTTTTGATTTAGGCTTGGGAGGATCATTCTGAGCCTGTGCACTTAATC
>JAIEQT010000275.1 GCA_019747455.1 Chitinophagaceae bacterium
AGAATCATTTCTGGTAAATGGGGTGGAAGGCGAATAAATCCCCCCGCAAATATGCCCCATACCCGACCTACTACGGATATTGCTAAGGAAGGATTGTTTAATATTTTACAAAACAGAATGAGTTTTGAAGATATTAAAACACTCGATCTATTTGGTGGAACAGGTTGTATAAGCTACGAACTAGCATCGAGAGGTGCTGCCGATCTTACTATTGTAGAGAAAGATCCTATTATGTATGCTTTTATTCAGGACAATATAAAAAAGTTGGGACTAACAGGCGGTAGGCTATTGAAAATGGATGTGTTCGCTTTTTTGCAAACATGTAAAGAACCGTTTGATTTTATTTTTGCCGGACCGCCCTATGCATTAGGTACCATCGATGAGTTGCCTAAAATAATTGTTAGTAACAGCTTAATTGCTGTGGATGGTTTTTTTGTATTAGAGCATACACCCCGGAATAATTACGAAAAATTTGAAGGGTTCTCTTTTGTTCGTAATTATGGTACTACCTTGTTTTCTTTTTTCACTGCTTAATTTAGCTAAATACTACTCGTGGTATTTCCGTAAGTGGTTATGTATCTAACAAGAGATCGCTTGGCAATGGGCAGTAGCGTTTCTTCCATAGGTAAACTTAAATCAGTTTCGAGGGCATAAACAGCCGGATTAGGTAAATCACTTCTATTTTTAATGAGTTCGGATTTAATAGCGGTATAGGAGTTTACCATATTTCTTTGCCATAAATCAATAAACTCTGTTTTGATACTCCTGTATTTCTCATCATGTTTTTCGAAAAAACTCAGTCGATACTGGTATACCCAGGTATTTTTACAACTTCCTTCGCAAAGCATAAAATAGCCTTCGTTATGCTCCAGTGGCATAATACCTATGGGTTCTATATTTATTTTGTTTTCTACAAATTCATAAATTTCGGTACCACTGGTTATCGTTTTTTTCATGGTAGAAGAAGCATATTGAATGATATCTTCAAGCTCTTGCATGAGTTCATCATCTTCCACCATCGATTCGTATAACAGCTGTAGTTTTTCGATCTGAATACCAGTAAGTCGCTTAGGAAATTGTTCCTGTAGGTATCTTTTATTTTCTTTGAATGCTACCAAATTGTTATAATGGAAAATTAGGTCGGCTAACTGGGGATATAGTTTATTCTGACAGAAATATTTATTGATTTCCTGTAAATAGGCCAGTAGCGTGTATTTCTTTAACTCAAAATCGATATAACCATCGGCAAACCAGGTTTGAGATAACGTTTTCATATCCATGCTATTTTGTTAATGGAATTTACGAAAAAGAATTCTTTTATTAATGGAATGTTTACTCACATTAGTGGATAGTACAAAAGTCAGTGGTCAGTGGAATATATTTTTTTATAAAGATCGATCAATTTAATGACTATTGACTAATGACTACTCTAATCTACCGAACTCGGATGCCGTTTTCTACCACTTTTATTTTCAGAGAAAGAGAGTAAAAGACTAAGCTGAAAGAAATTCTTTTTTTGTTCGCTGCCATTATCAAAATTATCGAAACGATTGAGCCACCCTGCTTGCATGGTTACTTGATCATTGATCTCGTATCCTGTGCCGATAAATATTCTATTTTGTTCAAAGAAAACGCCTCTGTTATTCAAGAAAATTTCGTTTGATAAGCTCAGGTACCAGGTTTTTTCTTGCACTATTATATTATTAATCGGCAGTATGGCATTAAGTCTATAACGAAATCTGTTTCGGTAAATATCATTCACAAAACGCTGTTCAAATCGATATCTGTGTTCAATTTTTAATCTGTTGATATTGTTGTTGAGTACTAGTTGCTGCCAAGTTCTAATTTCGTTGATAAGCATAGGGGTTTTAAAATTCCCTGTAAATTGATACGTGTTGTATTTACCAATCGCAAATAAAAGAGATATATTTTTAGGGAGGTTATAACCTACGCCGCTTTTATATTCATGATAATTATAATCAACGTAAAATTGTTGAGAGCGAATTTGCGCTTCAAAAAAACCACTCCATTTTTTGTTAAATGTGTACTTTGTTGAGATAATACTCCAGGTGCCTAAACCGGGTGTTTGGGCGTTTGTATTAAATGCTCCTAACAAAAAAGCAATCGGGAAGATGGCTTTTATAAAGACTTTATATAGTTTTTGAAAGCAATCCCTCATGGTGGTTAGAGATAATGGAACCACTGACGGTTAAGATCCCATTTTTCA
>JAIEQT010000613.1 GCA_019747455.1 Chitinophagaceae bacterium
ACAGGCTTTGAGCAGGCTGTTGCAGCACCGAGTACATCAGCTAATTCTTCAATCATTCCCCAATTTTCAGGGCCTTTCATACCTCGGCCTGCCGAAACTACACGTTCTGCCTCTGGTAATGAAATTTTGTCCGTTGCTCGTACAATTTCTTTGATGATCGTTCTGAAATCGGTTTCTTTATTTTCAATAGCAAATTTTTCTACGGTTGCTGCTGTGCCAGATTCTTGAACGGGGTATGAATTGGGGTTTAACGTGATCACCTTTATTGCAGAGCTAATCTCAACAAAAGCAAAGGCTTTACCTGAAAAAGCAGTTTTTTTAACACTAAATAGGCCATTCTCTGTGTTAGGTAGCTCAACTGCTCCATCTACTAAACCTGCTTCTAGCTTTACCGCGATACGAGGAGCTAAACCCTTTCCTGAAAAAGAGTTTGCCAAAGTAACCACGTTGGCTTGTATACTTTTAGCAGCTTCGGCTATCACAGAGGCATATGCTTGATTAACAAAAGATTTTAATTTTTCGCTTGTAACATGAAGCACTTTGGAGGCTCCATATTTACCTAAACTACTTAGGCTTTCTTGATCTACATCGCCTATCGAAATAGCCACCAATTCGGTATTTAATTTATCTGCGATGGCTTTTGAATAAGAGACTACTTCGAAGGTAGATTTCTTAAACTTCCCTCCAATATTTTCTACATATACTAAAACTGACATATTTTTTATTGATTGAATGTGCTTAAATGACTTTTGCTTCGGAGTGTAGTAGATTGACTAGTTTGGTGATCTCGTCTGCAGATACCATCTCTACTGTACCTCGTGGGGCAGGGGTGGTAAACTTTTTGAATGTTAAAAGCTGTGTGAGTTCAGTAGGATCAATAACCTGCAACGGTTTTGTCCTAGCAGACATGATGCCTCGCATGTTTGGTATTTTAGGTTCGGCTACACCTTCTGCGCAGCTTGCCACCAGTGGAGTAGGTGTATTTACGACTTCTTTTCCACCTTCTATTTCACGTTGAATGGATGTTGCCGTTCCGTCAAAATCAAGTTTTTTAATGATAGAAATGGATGGAATATCTAAAAATTCTCCGATCATAGCTGCCACTTGTGAGCCGTTATAATCAATCGATTCTCTACCAGTTAGTATCAGATCAAAACCTTTGTCTTTCGCATAGGTAGCGATTTGATGGGCAACAAAATAGGCGTCGCGAGGTGCTGCATTTACACGTACCGCATCGTCGGCTCCAATGGCGAGTGCCTTACGTATGGTTGGTTCACTGCTTGCTTCGCCAACATGAATTGCTGTAACTGTACCCTTCCCTCCCTCACATAATTCGATTGCACGTGATAACGCAATTTCATCATACGGATTGAGGACAAATTGAACTCCTGCAGTGTTGAATTGGGTATTATCGTTGGTAAAAGTTATTTTTGTCGTGGTATCTGGAACGTTACTTATACAAACTAAAATTTTCATATTCGTTATCTTTTTGTTTTTTATATAATAGATATTTAAGGAGACCTATTGACTTGATTTCCCCGCGATTTTAGATAATTTTCAGGTGGTATTTATTGTGTTTTTAGTATCGGTAGGGCTATGAAGGTTCATGTTCAATCTGGTTTGTGAATACGAATCCATGATGATTTCATATCGTTTTATATCTCCCACAAAAGTAGTTAAAAATTGTAGACCAATATTATAGATCATGCAAAACGATAGTAGATTGGAGCAGCTCTTGAAATTTTTAGAACAAGAGCCCAATGATCCGTTTTTACAGTACGCTTTGGCAACGGAATATCTTCGAAACAATAAACTAGAAACGGCATTATTTTATTATGAAGGTCTGGTTAATAATCATCAAAACTATGTGGGTACTTATTACCATTTGGGTAAACTATACGAATTACTGGGCCGGAAAGAAGATGCAATAAAAATATATTATGCCGGAATTCAAATTTCTAAAAATAAAAAAGATATGCATGCCCTCTCGGAATTGCAAGGTATTTATAATGCTATTGTTGGTTTAGACTATGAGGACGACTAAAATAAGTCGTTCGAAAAAGAATCGACTTCTGTTTTTACGGGATGTTATTTGGTTCTCCCTCACCGCTTTTGGCGGAGCTCAAGTTCATGTTGGTATTATGCTCCGTGATTTTGTCAAAAAACGCAAGTATGTTACAGAGGCGGAGTTGTTTGAGCTGAATGCTTTAACCCAAATATTACCTGGGCCTTCGTCTACACAAACAC
>JAIEQT010000615.1 GCA_019747455.1 Chitinophagaceae bacterium
CGACCGGCACATTCAACTGATTTTACAAAATAATGCATGTTAAGCTATGACTACGATACTTGCTTTTGATTGGATATTATTAATAGAGAAATTGATTCTGATTGCAATCATTGTTTTTGCAAGTTTGGGAATTGCCTTGTATACCACTTTTGCGGAGCGTAAAGTGGCTGCTGTTTTGCAGGATCGCCCGGGCCCGAATCGTGCCGGTCCACTTGGGTTATTTCAACCCTTTGCGGATGGTTTAAAACTCATTATGAAGGAAGAAATCATTCCTAATACCGCTAATAAAGTATTGTTTGTACTTGGTCCCGGATTAGCGATGACCGCAGCTCTCATGACTTGTGCCGTTATTCCTTGGAGCACTTCCGTTGAGTTTTTCGATCGTAAAATTGATTTGCAAATTGCTGATATCAATATTGGCATACTATACATCTTTGGGGTTGTAAGTTTAGGGGTGTATGGTATCATGATCGGTGGATGGGCGTCTAATAATAAATTCTCATTGATGGCTGCCCTTCGTGGCGCCTCTCAAGCTATTAGTTATGAGTTGGCTATGGGCTTATCGCTCATTGCTGTACTGATGATATCGGGCTCATTGAGTTTAAAAGCTATCGTAGAACAGCAACAAGCAGCTGGTAACTTATGGAATATCGCGTATCAACCTCTTGGTTTTATCATATTCTTTATATGCGCCTTAGCAGAGTGTAATAGAACACCTTTTGATTTACCAGAAGCGGAGAATGAGTTGAACTTTGGATATCATCAGGAATATTCTTCTATGAAATTAGGATTCTATTTATTTTCAGAATATATCAACATGATCATGAGCAGTGCTGTAATGGCTTGCTTATTTTTTGGTGGTTATGATATTCCTTTCTTTGATGAAAGTACACTATCGCCTAATATTGCAGCATTGTTGGGATTTTTTGCCTTGTTTACAAAAATTATCATTTTCATTTTTGTATTCATGTGGATTCGCTGGACCATCCCTCGTTTCCGATATGATCAGTTGATGAACTTAGGATGGAAAAGATTAATTCCTTTGGCATTATTTAATATGTTGCTCACAGGTGCTTTTATTTTGTGGCAACAAGGCTAATAAATGACCACTAACTATTGACCACTGACTATTGACTAAATTATGAACGCACTAACAAATAGAGGAAAAGAAGTAGATAGGTCGCCAATGACTTTCATGGAGCGATTGTATATTCCTTCTATCTTAAAAGGAATGGCTATTACGTTCAGCCATATCTTTAAAAAACAACCGACTATTCACTATCCCGAACAAAAAAGAGAATTTAGTCCCGTATTCCGCGGATTACATGTATTAAATAGGGATGAAGAGGGTCGTGAAAGATGCACCGCTTGTGGGCTTTGTGCGGTTGCTTGTCCTGCAGAAGCTATTACGATGGAAGCTGCTGAGCGTTTGCCGGGAGAAGAAAATAAATATCGGGAAGAAAAATACGCTGCTAAATATGAGATCAATATGTTGCGTTGTATTTTCTGCGGATTATGTGAGGAAGCTTGTCCTAAAGACGCTATTTACCTCAGTGAAACCTTTGCACCTGCTAATTTTGCGCGTAAAGGATTTATTTATGGTAAGGAAGATTTATTAATTCCAGATCCCGTAACCGATGCGGCCGGTTTTGAAAAAGCGCAAGGCGGGAGGGCTAAGATATGAGTACCATTCAAATATTATTTTTCTTCCTAAGTGTACTGGCTATTTTCAGTGCCATAATGGTGTTGATTAGCAAGAACCCTGTTCATAGTGTATTATGGCTAATTGCCGTTTTCTTTGCGATATCCGGTCATTATATTTTGTTGAATGCCCAGTTTCTGGCCATTGTGAATCTTATTGTTTATGCGGGTGCTATTATGGTTCTTTTCTTATTTGTGATTATGCTTATGAATTTAAATGCAGATTCAGAACCGCGCAAGCATCAATGGATGAAAATCGCAGGCGTTATCTCCGGAGGTTGTTTTTTAATGGTATTGATTTCCTTAGTAAGACAAACTGTAGAAATTACCGGCAAAACAGCATTGGTAAAAGAAGGCAATATAGGCCTCATAAAAAACCTTGGTAAAGTATTATTCAGTGATTTTGTTGTTCCTTTTGAAATTAGCAGCGTTCTCTTTTTGAGCGCGATGGTAGGAGCAGTAGTAATCGGTAAAAAAGATTAATATGCCTATTCAATATTATATTTATTTCTGTTTAACGCTATTTAGTATTGGTATTATCGGGGTACTTACC
>JAIEQT010000306.1 GCA_019747455.1 Chitinophagaceae bacterium
AGGATTGATCGATATCCCTAAAAGTAATTTTTTGTTCCGGAAAATTCATTCAGATTCAAAATGGAATAATCAAATTTATTTAGCGTATTACGGGGCATCGAATGAATAAAGTCGTGAATAAATTTATACTCTATATCATCGGTGTTAAATTCGGATTTAGGTAATGCATGTGGATGCCACGCTTCGATAAGAGCTAATAACTCAATAGGCTCTTTATTATTAGCAAGAATACAAGCGACTTCCTGCGCAATAACTCCTCCCATCGACCATCCCGCCAAGTAATATGGTCCGTGAGCCTGTATAGATTTAATTTCTTCTACATATTTTTTTGCGGCATCACCAATTGAAATGGAACCATCTCGTTCTTCAACATCGTGAAAACCATACACAACATAGGTTGACTCTAATAAGCTCGCTAAAAGTTTGTAGCACAGGATACTGCCACCAATAGGAGGGAAGAAAAACAACTTTTCTTTTCCCTGAATATGATCAGCATTCGACAATAGAACACGTAACCCTCCCGCTTTATCTTTTGATGTTTTATCCTCAATTTGCTCTGCAAGCATTCGAATTGTAGGATATTTAAATAAAATACCGACTGACAACTTAATGCCTGTAGAGCGTTTAATTTTGGTAAGCAAGCTAATTGCTTGCAAAGAATGCCCACCCAATTCGAAAAAACTTGCATCTATATCATCAATCTCATTACCTAAAACCTCTTTCCAAATATTTAAGATCATTTGCTGAGAGGAGCTGATAGCAACTTGATTTTTATTGCTAGATATATTGTTACTTAATTTAGCCAATGCCTTTAAATCAATTTTTCCATTTGTATTAAGTGGCCAAGAGTCCACAAAAAATAATTCATTAATTACAACCTGTCTAGGTAACATCTTGTATAGATCCGAACGGATTATATCCTTCTGCGCACCTACATCTGTTTGTATATAAGCTCGTATTTGCTTATCAGCGTTTTCTTCATGTATAAGCACACATGATTGACGAACTAATGGATGCGTATTGATCAAAGCCTTAATATCACCCAAATCAACGCTATAGCCCCTAACCTTAATTTGATCATTGGCCCTACCTACATAATGAAGCTGCATACTATTAGGGTCTATATATACAAGATCATTCTTTCGATAGACATACTGATCACCACTTCCGTCAGCAAAATTTCGCAAGAATACCTTAGCGCTCACATCAGGCAAATGCAGGTATCCCTTCGATACACCCGCCCCCCCTACGAACAATTCACCTATTTCACCTATTTCTACTGACACCATATCCTTATTTAATATATAAAATTTTGTATTATTTATTGGGTGCCCAATGGGTATTTTAGTGTTTTCGTTATTTATTAAAGGAACTTCATACCAAGAACAAATAACAGTAGTCTCTGTAGGACCGTAAGAATTTATAATTCCTACAGATGGGTAGTATTGTTGCCATAAGCTGACATGTTTAGACGAAATGCTTTCACCACCCAGTATTATTTTTCGCACTCCATTTAAAGCATTTACTTGTGAGCCTCCTTCCACCAATGCATCAACCCAATGATTCCAGTACGACGTAGGAAGATCCAATAATGTAATATCATTTTCAATAATAACTTCAGTTAAATAATCAAATGATTCCAATAAATTATGAGGGCGCAATACCACAGATGCCCCCGATAATAGAGCAGGAAAGAGTTCTTCACTAAACGCATCGAAACCCAAACATGCAAATTGTAAAACCTTATCTAACGGAGTTAATTGTATTTTTTCCTTAATAAAGAACGCATGATTTATTAAATTAGCGTGAGTTACCTTAACTCCTTTTGGAACGCCAGTCGTTCCTGATGTAAATAACACCTGGGCCAGATCCGGCACCTGGCTCAACAGAATATTATCCGACACGCATTGCTTACTGTTCTCATAAGCATCATCTAAATCAATTAAATTTATCTTTACACAAGCATGAAGCTCATTATAAGAAATACGACTAATGACGCATTTAGGTTTGGCAGTTTTTAATATTGCTGAAATTCTTACCTCATCATAACTTTTATCTAATGGTAAATATGCAGCCCCTATTTTCATGATGGCCAATAAAGTTACGATATAGTCTGTCGATCTATCCAAATAAATAGCGATCAAATCGCCCTGATCAATATTTCTGCTCAAAAAATATCTAGCCAGTCGGTTAGACTCTTTATTTAAAGCCGAATACTCTAAAGCAAAACCGTAAATTGGAGCTAGAACAGAAGATGCTTCTGACTAGAGCATGTTACTCGCCATATGATTGGGCGT
>JAIEQT010000469.1 GCA_019747455.1 Chitinophagaceae bacterium
TTGCAGAACTCAGAGAAATAGGATATGAAATTGGTTTTGATTATGTAGAAAGCGGTCCACTTGTTCGCTCATCTTATCATAGCGAAAAACATGTGATCTCCGGTTATGGTAAAAATAAATGGTTGGAAGAGAAAGCAGTGATAGCATAGTTATAATATAGACCCCCAAAATCAAATGTATGCGCATTCTTCTTTTACTATTTTCTGTATTACCATTATTTGCTTTATCCCAATTACAATGGAAACAGGTAGATAGTTTGTTTGGTCTTATGCCAGCCAATGCCCATGTATATTATAGTGAATCGCTTATTGAGGGTAAACCTAATAAAGCCTATTATGCTATCGTAGATGTTACCCAAAAAAATGTATCTGTTGAAGCCGTAGTGGGTAATGGCAAACGATATACACCTACGCAATACTTTGAAAATAATAAGCAGCCTTTTTTAGTAGTGAATACTACTTTTTTTGAATTTGTACAAAATAGGAATTTGAATTTGGTGATGCATGAAGGTGCACTTGTAGCCTATAATATGCATACGCTGGCAGGTAGGGGTAAAGATACATTTACATATCGGCATCCTTATGCCAGTGCGTTCGGTATCAGTAAGCGAGGTAAGATGGATATTGCCTGGACATACACCGATTCATCAAAGAAATATCCTTATGCCACACAGCAACCTATTGCAGCCTATAAAGATTCGTTGAATTATGTATCTAATAGTCGTATAGATAGGAATACGTTTGCAAAATGGAAAATGAAAACGGCAGTAGGGGGTGGGCCGGTATTGTTACAAGATGGACAGATAAAAATTACTAATAACGAAGAGATCAAATTTGCAGGTAAAGCCATTAATGATAAGCATCCCCGTACAGCTATTGGATATACTGCAGATGGTAGAATGGTTGTATTGGTTGTGGAAGGGCGTAATCCGGGTAAGGCAGAAGGAGCCGATCTTATTCAACTAGCCACTACCTTAAAAGATATTGGTTGTATAGAAGCCATGAACCTCGATGGGGGTGGGAGCAGTTGTATGCTTATTAATGGAAAAGAAACCATTAAACCTAGTGATAATGAGGGGCAGCGCCCGGTGCCGGCGGTATTGGTGGTTAGGTAGAATAAAATTTTTCTACAGTTCTGCGTTTTTTAGTAGCTGTAAAATCATCTACCCGAGAATACGAACAGCAACTCAAAAATGCGAACAGTTTTTGTATTGTAATCTTTTTCTAAGCTTTGAGATAGTTCGTATATTTAAGTGTTATATGCAACCAATGACGTTTACTTTCATAGCTGCTTTATTTTCTGACACTTTAAAATATTTATAGTTCTTGCTGACGTTTAAATCATCACTTACTTCCGAACTGACAATGCCAAAAGATGCAAACTTTGACATTGCAGGACACTTCGTTTTTGAGACTACACACATTGCTAATTTTATTTCTTTACGTCACGAAAAATTTAAATTTACCAAGACACGAATACTTTTTTCAAAATCTCAAAAGAAGCGATTTGGCAACAAACTAAATGCAGACCCTATAAATTTAAGCTGCCCTCTTGTTGACAATACGCATTACAAACTATTAACCAGTATCGTAAATGACAAAACTGTTTATCAAATAGAAATTGGCGACACACTTCTTAAATGCAAAGCGACACTTCATCTTAATTATATAAATAGGTTTAAACTTAAATTAGTTCACGACTTACTTAAAGTGCCAAAATGGTTAAAATGGCTTTTAGAAAAAATCGTTGACAAAGGATTTGATGCTCTTTTCGCTATCATTATAGCTTTTACCTCGTACAAGGCAGGAGAATATAATGGAAAGCAAGCCACCAAATCAGACCAACAAACAACAACTCAATCACACGATACAACAGCCTTGCAAAAAGAGGCGGTTCGTAATGATAATTACAATGCTTACAACAACACTGACACTTTTCATTTTGTTCCATTTTCTAAAGACACAGCAAAACAAAAGGACACAACGCATAAACCACAATGACTTTGGCTGCATATAACATTCGGTTTTGCAATAGGCTGGCTGACGTAATAACAATCAGCATTTTTGCATCACCAATCTTTTGTTCTGGCTGACATTTTAAAATTAAGCGGCAACTTGTTACCTTCATCTTTTTATCGTTGTTCGGCATTTGTTATAGGCTGACGTGCCGCTATTACCAGCCCATCGCAAAGCCGTTCAACGTTAGGTGCAAGCGAAAACCTCCCAATTTTTCACATGCTTTAAAAAAAAAAATTTATTAACCGTACGTTATTATGTACACAATTGCGTACTTTTGTAA
>JAIEQT010000311.1 GCA_019747455.1 Chitinophagaceae bacterium
CTATCCAGTGTTACTATATCTACACCTACTTGTTGTAAGGCAGCGGCACGATCCATTAAATCATTGGTAATGCCTAAAGCGGCACCTACTAATAATCTTCCTAAACCATCTTTCACCGCATTAGGATAATTACGTAATTGTAGTATATCTCTATAAGTGATAAGTCCAATTAGTTTCCCTTGCTTATTTACAACAGGTAATTTTTCAATTTTATGTTGACGTAAAATTTTCTCTGCTTTTTTAAGATCGGTTCCTTCCGGCGCAATGATCAGGTTATCTTTTGTCATTACTTCTCTCACTTGCCTACGCATATCCGTTTCAAAGCGTAGATCTCTATTCGTAAGAATGCCCACTAATTTACCCGCTTTATCAACAACAGGAATACCGCCTATTTTATTTTCTTTCATCAAGCGTAAAGCATCTCCAATAGTGGCTTCAACCAAAAGTGTAATTGGGTCGATGATCATACCACTCTCACTTCTTTTAACTTTACGTACTTGCTCGGCCTGCTTTTCAATACTCATATTTTTATGCAGTATGCCAAGCCCGCCTTCACGTGCCAGCGCAATGGCCAAATTCGCTTCGGTAACAGTATCCATAGCTGCTGAGAGCATCGGAATATTCAGCATGATTTGTTTAGTAAGATGGGTGCGGGTGCTCACTTCGCGGGGTAATATTTCGCTGTAGGCGGGCATCAGTAAAACATCGTCGAAGGTTAATCCTTCACCAAATAATCGGGAGTTGTTGTTCGAAGAAACCGAACTTGTAAGCTTTCTTGCCATGTGCAAAGATAGCGCGAGGTTTAAATTGCTTCCAAATTAATTCTGTTATCTTTGCTATAGTAATGTTACCATCGAATTCTTCTGTCAATCACCGCTTTTTTACTTTCCAATTTGCGCTGCTCTGTTTAAGCAATGTTTTATTTGCTACAAGTTTTAATATGATGATACCGGAGTTACCGGGTTATCTTACCATGCTGGGAGGTGCTGAATATAAAGGGCTTATTATCGCTTTATTTACTTTAATGGCCGGTATTTCCAGACCCTTTAGTGGCAAACTAACAGATACCGTTGGCCGGGTACCCGTTATGATATTTGGTTCCCTCACATGTGTTGTTTGCAGTTTATTATATCCGGTTTTCACTTCGGTAGCGGGATTTTTATTTTTAAGATTTATACATGGATTTTCTACCGGGTTTAAGCCCACTGCTACAGCTGCATATGGTGCCGATGTGGTTCATGAATCGCGAAGGGGAGAGGCCATGGGGGCATTAGCTATTGGCTATACACTGGGCTCTTCTGTTGGTCCGGTAGTGGGTAGTTATTTTGTAGCGCAATATGGTTATGATATTATGTTTTATGCTTCCTCTGTTTTTGCATTGGGCTCTGTAGTAATACTGTATAATGTAAAAGAAACTTTACCTGAACCTGAAAAATTCAAACCTCATTTATTAAAAGTAAAGCGGAACGAAATTTTCGAAAGATCGGCTTTATTACCGGCTATTACCACCGTATTATTATGTTTTTCTATTGGCACTGTACTTACTATTGCGCCTGATTTAAGCGAACATGTAGGCTTGCATAATAAAGGAATATTTTTTGCCTTCTTTACGATCGCTTCTTTAATCATTCGTTTTTTAACAGGTAAGCTCTCAGATAAAATTGGAAGAATACCTATGCTGCTTATGTCGGCATTTGCTTTGGTAATCGCTATGTCTATACTGGCACTTGCTAATTCAGTAACCATGATGTTGATAGGTTCTGTTATATATGGGTTGAGTTGGGGGGTAAGTACACCTACTATTACTGCCTGGACCATCGATCTTGCCTCACCTGAAACAAGAGGTAAAGCCATTGCTTCCATGTATATCGCTCTCGAGATTGGAATTGGTGGTGGTGCCTTGGTATCGGCCGCTATCTACCAAAATAATCCCGCTAATTTTATATATGCTTTTACGTTGCCGGGTGTATTAGCTGTTATCACTACATTGCTTCTATATAAATGGAATAAGCGATCTTTTATAAAAGCATAATTTTTTTTCCGGGTAGAATGTTAATCAATTGCTCTAATTCCAGTATCAATAATCCTTCTGATAGATCCGCATCGGATAGGGAAGTAGCTGTTTTTAATTCATCAATATAAATTGTTTCCCTACATTTCAAAATGTCTATTATGCTATTAGCTGCCGTAGAAAGTGTATTGATCGATAATTGTTGTATTTGTTTTTTCTTTTTTGTGGGGGTCAATTTTAGTGTTTCTAAAAGATTGTTTACACTAGTATAAATAGTGGCTTTATGCTGTTCG
>JAIEQT010000633.1 GCA_019747455.1 Chitinophagaceae bacterium
GCATGGATACCTTACCCAAAACAAAAAAACAACTACCGGTATTTGAATGGCTACAGGCCGGCTATACTTTTCATACTAATAATAACCTTACGCTCAGTGAAAACGATGGCTCTATGATTCCGGCAACAGGGCCACAGCAAAGGATTACTGTTGGTGCCAGGGTTAAATGGAAAAATTGGCTCTTGCAGTTACAACCTGAATTCGTAACTGCCGCCAATACCACACCTACCAATTTTACAGGTGATCCTAATAATGGAAATTATTGGTCGCGCTACTACTTATATACCGTAAATAAAATTGATAACCTTACACGTTTTGGTACCGATACCTATCAAAAATTTTTTCCCGGACAATCGCGATTGAGTTATCAGTTTAAGCATATAAGCATCGGACTATCTACAGAAAATCTTTGGTGGGGGCCGGGTATACGTAATAGCCTGGTGTTAACCAACAATGCACCCGGCTTTGTTCACTTTACTATTAATAGTTATAAACCCATTCCTACTAACATAGGTAATATTGAGTTTCAAGCTATTGTTGGAAAGCTAAATAAAACGCCTTTTGAAGCAGAAGACAACCCTATCATGCGTACAATATGGAATGATGGTATTGCACGTAAACCCGAAAATGCAAGTAGAACTATAATAGGATATAACATTAGCTACCATCCTAGATGGACACAAAATCTCTTTATTCCTTTTGAAAACAAAGTAAGTCCTGCTCGTATGGGGGCTATTTACTTGCGATATAAAATGCCCAAAGAAAATACAGAACTCTATTTGGAATATGGCCGTGCAAACAGATGGGCTGCTCCTTGGAATATATTTGGCGATACCATTCCTACGGGATATACCGCAGGCTTTAGAAAACTATTTCCAGTTGGCAGCTTGAATAAAGCCCATATTGCCCTGGGTATTGAACTCACACAACTTCAATTACCCGATGCACGTATAGTATTTAATCCGGCAAGTCCCCTAAGTATTCCTAAAACCAATAGTTGGTACACCCATCCTTATGTAATGCAGGGTTATACCAACGAGGGGCAGGTAATGGGCGCCTCTATTGGCCCTGGTAGTAATAGCCAAACGATTAACCTCAGTTGGATAAAAGGAGCCAAAAGAATAGGGTTGCAATTGGAGAGGGTAGCCAATAACAATGATTTTGCAGTGTACAGTAATTTTTCAGGGATTGTTGGAACGGGGGGTGCCGATAGGTATTGGGTAAATATGAGTTATGGATTGAATTTGCAGTGGGATATAGGCCCCTGGCTTATTTCAGGCTTTTATCAGTACACTAATGCCATCAATTATCGCTGGGTAAAACTCCATAATATATTCTCACAACCTTCCGACGGAGATAGAAACAATACCCGCTTTTCTTTTTCTATCACCCGTTTTCTTACCACCCATCGGTAATGAATGAATTGCTACTACTTCGCTCCTATGGAGATTTTGTGGTGGCTCTCAACGCGCTCCAACAGAGCCATCATCCTTCCTTCGCTATCACCGCTTCTGCACACTTAGCGTCCCTTTATGAAGCCCTGGCAGAAACCCTCCCGCATAACTCCGTACCTGCTATTAATTTTAAAGATTGGGGAATTGATAAAGGGCTCTTGCGTGTATTCACCAATAAACATGTATTCAGTTACAGAACGCTCCAAGAAATACGCGCATTACAAGCGTATATAAGCGAACAACCGGTTCAATTTTGGGTGGAACAATATAGAAGAAAAAAAATACTATCATTTTTTGTAGGGAAAGCAGTAAGCCCCATTCATACAAGTGGAAATATATACCAAAGCTATGCGCATTTTTTTTCGGCTGTATATCCTTCCATCGAAAAGCGGGTAAATAATAACAACTATTTTCTTTTTCCCGATTCGCGCTTACGCAAAAAACAAATTCCCGAGCATATCATCGAAGCCTTACAAGCCTGGGCAAAAGCTGAAGGGATACATATAATAGTATGGCGCTTTCAACAACAGTACCATAATTTTAAAGACCTCTGTAAAGCTATACAAGAAGCAGCTTTTGTGATTAGTGCGGATAGTTTGCCGGCCCATGTAGCGCAGTATATGGGTACACCACATGGGATACTATATGCCAATAGTATCAATGAAGAATGGATTACGCCATACGCAAAAAAAAATGCTACTGCTGCGTGTTTTACAGGTTATAGTAAGCTATTGGAACGTGCCAAACAGCTTAATTTGATTAATTAGTACTTTTGCAGGAATGAAAAAGATTTGTATTATATTTTTATTGGCCTTAGTGAGTAGTTATATACCCCTTAACATGGTGGCCCA
>JAIEQT010000597.1 GCA_019747455.1 Chitinophagaceae bacterium
TAAGCGGTCCAGTCATAACAATTGCCGCTCTTGAATTGCTGTAAGCTCTTTGATAGCACCCCCCCATGTTGCCACACGTTGTTAGAGATGTAAGCTTCGCTAGATCGCTCCTTCCTTCTGGACTCATATCGAGAAAATCAGCGTAAATAGATACCGGAAAAGGTTCTTTTATATATTTACAGCCAATGGGAATCCATCCCCCAAAACCGGCTGTAGCCACACACATTTTGTCTTTTTCTTTAATTACTTTCCATGGAAACACTGGAATTATACCAATATCAACCATCATACCTTGATCACCTTCGCGTGTATCACGATGCATCTCGTGATATGATTCTTTAGGAAGATTCCACGCCTCAAGTATATCATCCCAAGGATCCTTCCCCGTAAACAGCGCTTTTGCTATTGCTACGGCAGTATTTGCTATAGCTCCAATTCTAACCGCAGCCAGTTTAATATTATTACACATTCCAAAGCTAAGTTTTTGATCATTAAAATCAATTCTATTGCCTCTATCACAGGCTCCAGGAAAAAGCTCTTTATCATTTATTGTTACACGTAAAAAAGTATTAGCATATAAACCTGGTGATACAATATTCGCTACAAGGAAAGTAAAAAATGAAGCCGGAATACAGGTATGAGTAAACTCAGAACGTAATAAATTTCCAATACCTTGAGTTTCACAAGTTAGGCCAGTCAACGTATCTAAAATAGTATCAAGTACGTCTTTTGCCTTAGCAGGGCGGGCCGTTCCGACATTAATAAAAACAAAAATAGTAAAAAAAATGATAAATTTAGAACAAACCTTTGGCAAAAAATCACGATAGTCGACTATTAGCATTAGATGCTTTAATTTATCCAATAGTATATTTTGACAAATTCTGCTCATCAACCTAATGATTTTACTTCTTCATAAAAAACTGGTAACCATTTTTTGGGATCGCTTCCGTGCTTTTCAATAATTTTATCCAGCAACACAACAGTTTCTGCTCTTCCAGAAAGCACGTTAACAATATTACTCATACCAGCTAGATTTACTTTTGCTATAACTGCATTCACTCCTTGTTTTATCAAGAAATATCTTGAAGCAGGGTCAGTAGTTTTTATCAACGTATACTCTCGTTGAGATAGCATAAATGCCGTTCTATAAACATCTGTAGCTTTAAGATTTGGAAGGAAAATCTGAGTCGCTGTTTGCTGAATTAGGGTATCGCTAATCTGGCTCTTAGTTGCATCCTCAACGCTCTGAGTTGCAAAAACTACGAAAGTATTTAGTTTACGCAAAACTTTCAACCAATCCTTAATTTTCGGAGCAAACACTGGGTTATCTATCAAAGCCCACGCCTCATCCAATACAATCATTGTTCTTGAGCCATCTAAAGAAATATTTATCCTATGAAAAATATATAAAAGCACGGGCGCAAGAGATAACGGGTCTTTTAATAGCTCAGCCATCTCAAAACCAAAAACCCTCGATATCCCAAGATCAATTGAGTCTGTTTCATTATCAAATATTCTTGCGTGCGAACCTTTACCATGCCACATTTCCATTCTACTAGCCAATGAACCCGGTACTGCCATCCCAAGAAATGGCGCTATATTATTAAGCTTTCGGTCTCTTCTATCCAAACGATAATTACCATCGATTGCCTGTGTAAGGACTTTAATATCCTCGGCATTTAATGATTCGCCATGTGAAGTCACAAGCGTTTTTAGCCAATCAAGCAGGAATGACCTGTTTTCTCCTGTATCAGGTAATTGCAGCGGATTAAATCCACAATTTTCCCCTGGATCAATAATGGTATAAACGCCGTCTAGCGCCCGAATAAAAATTTCTGCACCTCGATCTTTATCAAAAAAGAATGTTCTTGGCCTAAATTTCTGTGCCTGAGCACAAAGAAAGTTCATAAGGACAGTTTTACCGGCTCCAGTAGGACCAATAATCAAACTATGACCTACGTCACGTACATGAAAATTAAAATAAAAAGGTGTACCTGATGTAGTATCCAGTACAGTTACATATTCTCCCCAATGGTTACCATACATACGTCCTGGTGGGTAATTATGCATAGACGCAAATCCAGCTAAGTTCAAGGTATTAATTGTTGATTTTCTTATAATATAACTTAAATTACCAGGTAATTGACCCCAATAGCTTGGTTCCATATTAACTCGCTCACGCACAGGCTGCATACCACAATTTGATAACTCTACAGCCGCCATAGAGAGAGTATTTTCAAGGGCTTTCAGGTCTCTATCTATACAGAGTAATGAGAGATGGTGTTCACCAAAACCAATATCACCGCT
>JAIEQT010000608.1 GCA_019747455.1 Chitinophagaceae bacterium
ACGGGTTACGTGTTTTATTAGTTTATTTGCACAAAAATAGTTCAATTGACTAAGAGAATTAGGGTAGGAGCGGTAAGTTATTTAAATACATTGCCATTATTGTTCGGTATCAAGCAGTCGGGCTTAATGGATCGGATTATATTGAAGGAAGATTACCCTTCCAAAATTGCAGCAGCGCTCATTTCAGATGAGATAGATTTGGGTCTTGTGCCGGTGGCTGTGATTCCATCACTCCCCCAACCTTATATAATCACCGATTATTGTATCGGAACCTATGGTGAAGTAGCTTCCGTAGCTATTTTTAGTGAAGTGCCGATGGCGGATATTAGGTCTGTAATGCTTGATTATCAAAGCAGAACTTCGGTTAGTTTAGCCAAAATGCTAGTAAAAGAATATTGGCAGCAACGGGTAAAATGGGAGGAGGCAGGAGCCCATTTTATTGATCAAATCAAGGGAAATAGGGCTGCTGTGGTAATCGGGGATAGGGCATTGGCATTGAGAAAACAAATGCCTTATATCTATGATTTAGGAATTGGCTGGAAGAAGTACACAGGATTGCCTTTTGTTTTTGCAGCTTGGGTGGCAAATAAAGAACTGGATCCGGATTTTGTTGATGCGTTTAATAGGGCAACAGGCTATGGGGTTAAGCACTTAGATGAAGTGCTTAAAACGGTTGATTATAAGCAGTATGACATAAGACATTATTTTACGCATAATATCAGTTATCAATTAACTGATGATAAGAGAGAGGGATTAAAATTATTTTTGGAGAAGATTAAACAATAACTAGTTATACTTTTTAAATAAGCGATCCTTAATCATCTGAATAATATCCGGGTAGGCTATTCTCGATTTCTTGTATAATACCTCTTTGTTGGTAATGAGTTGTATGAGTTGCTCAGTGTACCAGTCTTTATGTTTTTCAACAATATATCGTACTATTTTTTCTCTATTAGGTTCGGTATCATTGGCCAGTGTAGATTTAGTTGTTTGTCTGTAGAAAAGTAGTTTCTCCGGTATTACGGCTACCTCAAAATTTTGTTTAGTTACGCGAATAAAAAACTCCCAATCCTCGTATCCTAATATCATTGATTCATCAAAACCACCGGCTTGTTCCCATGCTTCTTTTCTAAAAATGCTGCAGGCAGGGCATTCACTATTGAACAAAAAATTGAATTTATTTCCTCCGCGAGGTCTTGCTGTTTTTGTATATGTGCCGAATAATTGAATATAACTGGTGACCACGCCTACTTGTGGGTTATGCTGAAGAATATGAACTGCTTTTTCAAAAAAGCTGGGATGAAAATAATCATCACAATCTAAGCAAGCAATGATATTTCCTTTTGCGGCTTTAATACCGAAGTTGCGGGCGGCAGACATACGTCCGTTTGATTTACGTAGTACTTGAATTCCTTTATTGGCTATCTCTTGTAAGATAGAGAGGGTTTTCAATTCTGTTGAGCCATCATCAACAACAATAATTTCTACATCGGTATAACTTTGATTTTGGATAGATGCGATGGCTTCTTCGATCCAAAAAGCATCGTTATAAGTAGGAATAATCACTGATATCAGGGGATTATTCATATTTGCCTTTTTGGGTTAGAAATATATTTAATTGAACGTTAAATGTAGATTGATCTTCTCTATGTTCATACGGGAAAGCAATGCTATCTGCCGCGTTACGAATATAGTAGTTAAACCCTTGGGAAGATAAAATGGCCAGGAGTTTACTTAGCTCTTCGGGTTTGTTGGTGTAGCCGTGATATTCTAAAAACAAATGTTGCACTTTGGTAAGACTTTCAGCGCAGTGGGTAATAACATCAAACTCAGCGCCTTCAATATCCATCTTTAGAAAATCAATAATGGCAAATTGGTCGATAAATTTTTTGAAATCAATGCATGGAATGGCAATGGTATCTATATCGGTATTAGTAATTCTACTGGCTTCTGTTGCTGCTGCACTGAATTGGATGGTTCCATCTTTAATCCAGATAGCCTCTTCTTTAATAGTAATTCCTGGTAGATTGTTAACGGCGATATTTTTTTGAAAGATATCCCTATTTGAAGCATCGGGCTCAAAGGCTATAATGGTTGCTTTAGGATAAACTGATTTGAAATAGATACTTGCGAGGCCAATATTGGCACCACAGTCGAGGATTAAAGGGTTCTCAGCAGTAGTAGTAAACCGGTATATTTCTGCCCCAAATATTTCTCTATAGGTTTTTAATAATTCGTAAGGTCTACGATAGAAGTATGTTAATTCCCCGATTTTCTGTTCTTTAATTTTGTTGAATTCTTGGTGTTTTAATTTTTTCT
>JAIEQT010000198.1 GCA_019747455.1 Chitinophagaceae bacterium
ATTAATCGAAAAAGGAGTATGCTATGTTTGGGAAACATTAAAAGAAAAATATAAGCCAAAAACAGAAACCTATATTCAATTGCATCCCGATTATCGTAATGAAGAAAAGCTGGAAGCATTATTAAATAACTGGAGCAAAGCGCCTAAGCAAATGGAATTGCTACTCGCCTACTTACATTTTCAACAAAAAAATGGAGAGGTAATACAAGCCGATCTTTTAAAAAAAGCAAATGCCAGCTCAGCACAGTTAAAAGGACTACTCGACAAAGGGATTTTATTAACCGAAAAAAAAGCGATAGATCGTATAGAAACACTTCCCCAAAAAATAGATACCAATTTTACACTCTCTCCGGCTCAATCTGCAGCCTTACAATCGATACAAGATTCATTTACGGAAAAGCAGGTTTGCTTATTGCATGGTGTTACCGCTTCCGGTAAAACACAACTATATATCAAGTTGATCGAAGAAGCCATTCATAAAAATAAACAAGTATTATATCTGTTACCGGAAATTGCGCTAACCGCACAAATGATCCGTAGATTACAAAAAAGCTTAGGTGGTTATATTGCCATCTATCATTCTAAATTTAACTCCAATGAACGCGTTGAGATATGGAATAAAGTAAAATCGGGAGAAACAAAAGTAGTGCTAGGGGCCCGATCGGCACTGCTTCTTCCTTTTAAAGAACTGGGCCTGATCATTTGTGATGAAGAACACGATGGCTCTTATAAACAACAAGATCCCGCCCCTCGCTATCAATGCAGAGATGCGGCTATTTACTATGCTTCTTTAACGGGCGCCAACGTTTTATTAGGTACAGCCACTCCTTCTATAGAAAGTTACTTTAATGCCATACAAGGAAAATATGGATTGGTTCCTTTACAAGAAAGATATGGCGAAGTTCAATTACCTACTATTCATTTGGTGGATGTAAAAAATAAAAAAGGAGTAAGTGCTGAGATGATAGCGCGTATAAAAGATACCATAACCAACAATAAGCAAGCCATTATTTTTCAAAACAGACGAGGCTATAGTCCCTATTTAATTTGCAATACCTGTGGTTGGATACCACATTGTGAACATTGCGATGTAACCCTTACTTATCATAAACATAATAATAAACTCAGTTGCCATTACTGTGGCACCAATTATCCGGTGGTACAAACCTGTATGCAGTGTGGTAATACCGGTTTTAACCAGAAAAATTTTGGTACTGAGAAAATTGCGGAACTGTTGGCAGAAGAATTTCCTGATACGAGTATCGCACGTATGGATTATGATAGTGTAAAGGGTAAACAAGATCATGATATTTTAATCAAACGCTTTGAACAAAAAAAGATACAACTCTTAGTAGGTACCCAAATGGTAGTGAAAGGATTAGATTTTGAAGATGTTGGATTGGTTGGTATTGCCGATGCAGATGGGATTTTAAACTTTACCGATTTTAGGGTAAATGAGCGGGCATTTCAATTAATGGAACAAGTAAGCGGCAGAGCAGGCAGAAAAAATGGAGATGGCGAAGTTTTGATTCAAGTTAGTAATCTTACCCATCCGGTATTACAATTTGTACAACTGCATAATTATGAAGCATTATACAACTGGGAAATAGCTAACAGACAACAGTTTTTTTATCCTCCTTTTAGCAGGCTTATCCAAATGATCTTTAAGCATAAAGAAAAACATATTGCCGAAGAAGCCGCTAATATATTTGTACAGGGGATGAAAAAAGAATTCGGACAATACCTGAACGGACCATCACAGCCATTGATAGATAGGATCCGCAATCAGTATATTTGGGAAGTATTACTCAAATTACCAAGAGAATCAAAATTAGTGAGCTATTCTAAGCTATGTATCAATCAACAACTCACCATACTTAGTAATAATAAAAGATATCGATCTGTTCAGATCATACCTAATGTAGACCCTGTTTATTAACATGCTGATAGCGCAACACATATCATTAAAACCATTTACTAGTTTTGGCATAGAAGCTAAAACGGCCTATTATGCCCGTGCTACCACAGTAGCCAATTTAGAAGAACTTTTACAAGAATCTAAATCACTTCATGAAAAAATGCTTGTATTAGGTGGTGGTAGCAATATGTTATTCACAAAAGATTTTAACGGATTGATCATCCATAATCAGATTAGGGGTATTCATATCATTCAAGAAACAGCAGATACTGTTTACCTCAAAGTAATGGCGGGCGAGCCCTGGCATGAGCTTGTTCAATATTGTGTTAGCCATAACTGGGGAGGTATCGAAAACCTGAGTTTAATTCCCGGCAATACGGGCGCTGCGCCCATTCAGAATAT
>JAIEQT010000366.1 GCA_019747455.1 Chitinophagaceae bacterium
TTGGTTCGTAGGGTATCTTTCAAAAATCTAAGATCATTAAAGCTCGCATTTAACTGGGAAAGCTCAATATGTGAACCGTCAAATCCATTATCGGCTTTTTGCGTATTCCCCTCAATAAATAGTTTGCCGTTGATAATCTGGACTTTTCTGGCGGTTATATCTAACAATCCTTGATTAAAATATAAGCTTGAATTTTTAGGCGTTTTTTTCTTTTTTTCTGGAATATATTTTCTCAGTCCGGGTAAATCAAGCATTAACACATCCGGTTTAATAAGCGTAACGCTATTTAATATAAATTGATTATTAGCTAAATCAATTTTATCAGCATCAATACTGAGCGCACCTACTTTAATATCATTCACCGCACCAACCCATAAATCGTTTTGCAGAAAATGAATATTCTTCAGGTCTACTTTTTTAAGATTGAGCTGAATGCCACCTTCTTTGTTTTTTTTCTTTTTGGTGTTGGGCGACGAAAAATAATCTGCTATGAACTGGTAATTCCAAATGGAATCCTTACGCTGTAATTTGATTATTGCATCTTCCAGGCCTACATATTTCAGTTCTGCCTCTTTCTTTAAAAAAAACCAATCGGTAATATTTACACGCGCGTGTCCGGCATATACCAAGGTATCTTTTTGTTGATCTCTAATAAGTAGTCCTTGTAAATCCAGTTTATTAAAAAAGCTAATATTAATTCTATCTATCCTCACTTCTGTGCCTAGTTCTTTGGATATTTTAGAAGTGGCAAAGTGAACGATCTTGTTTTGAATAAATGTAGTTTGTAATAGCAGCAATACGAGTAGCAAAATGGCTACAAGTATGAGTATTGTTCTGCGGAGTATGGTAAAAAACCGGTTCAGTGATTAAAGATGTTTTAATTGTGAATCTACAGCATAAAGCAAGTACAATACCAAATTTAAAATTCGGGATTTACGCCGGTATAATTTTCAGGTGTTATGGCTTTTAACTCCTTTTTTAAGGCTGCAGAAATGGGTAGCTGTTGAATAAATGCTTGTATTTCGGCTTTGCCAATTTTATTTTTACCTCTGGTAAGTTCTTTAAGTGCTTCATAAGGGTTTGGAAAATTTTCTCTCCTTAGAATAGTTTGGATAGCTTCGGCTACTACCGGCCAATTATTATCTAGGTCGCGCTGTAAGGCTTCATTATTTAAAATAAGTTTACCCAAGCCGGTTTGAAGGGATTGTATAGCTAATACGGTATGCGCAACTGGAACCCCGATATTACGGAGTACAGTAGAATCGGTAAGATCCCGCTGAAGCCTACTAATGGGAAGTTTGGTACTTAAGTGTTCAAAAATACTATTAGCCATACCAAAATTACCCTCGGCATTTTCAAAGTCGATCGGGTTTACTTTATGCGGCATAGCCGAGGAACCTATTTCTCCTTTTTTAGTTTGTTGCTTGAAGTAATCCAAACTAATATAGGTCCAGATATCTCTACTAAAATCGATTAGAATATTATTGATTCTTTTAAGGGCGTCGAAATGAGAAGCGAGTGAATCGTAATGTTCGATTTGCGTGGTAAACTGCATGCGTTGGAGACCAAGGATATCTTCCACAAAGGCATTTCCTAAGGCAACCCAATCTTTTTTCGGATAGGCAATATGATGTGCATTAAAGTTACCGGTAGCCCCGCCAAATTTGGCTGAATAGGGTATACTGCTAAATAATTCTATTTGATTGTGGATTCTTTCTACATAAACCATTAGTTCTTTGCCCAAACGGGTAGGAGATGCAGCTTGACCATGTGTGCGTGCCAACATAGGCACATCTTTCCATTTCACTGCTAATTGATAAATGGCATTTTGCAGATTGATTAAAGCAGGCAGGTATTCATGTTCGATAGCATGCTTCCAGCTAAGAGGGATAGCCGTATTATTAATATCCTGAGAAGTGAGACCGAAATGTATCCATTCTTTTAATGCGCCGATACCCGCTTTGTCAGAAGCTTCTTTTAAAAAATATTCAACGGCTTTTACATCATGGTTTGTAACAGCCTCAAATTGTTTGATTTGTCGCGCATCATCGATACTAAAACCATCCAATATAGCTTTCATCTGAGTTCGAGCCTTACTGGGCAGTTTAAAGAATCTTTTATCTGCCAAAAAGAAAAAATATTCTACTTCCACCAAAACCCGATACTTGATAAGGGCAAATTCGGAGAAATATTCATCAAGATGGTGTAATTTCTTTCTATATCTACCGTCGATGGGAGAAATGGCAGTAAGGTTAGTAAGCTCCATGATATTTGGTTTCGAGATTCGGGTTATGAGATACGGGTTACGTGTTTTATTAGTTTATTT
>JAIEQT010000086.1 GCA_019747455.1 Chitinophagaceae bacterium
AGGTTTTGAAAGTTCCCAAAACAAATATTTTTGAAAAAAAATGCAATCCTTAATTTTACCGACTTAATAGTAACTCATGCCGCAATACCCCAATAGACAATTTCTTGATTTTGAGAAGCCTATAAAAGATTTATACGAACAAATTGAAGATGCAAAAAAGCTGGCTGAAAAAAACCCTAAAATAGATTATTCAGGTACTATACGCCAATTAGAAGACGCGATAATTGAAAAACGCAGAGACATAACAGCACATCTCACACCCTGGCAAAGAGTACAGTTAAGTCGCCATCCGGATAGGCCCTATACACTTAAGTATATTGAGAAAATGTGCACCAACTTCGTAGAGTTACATGGCGATAGAAATGTAAAAGATGATAAAGCTATGGTGGGGGGCTTTGCTCAGCTAAATGGCGAAACCGTAATGATAATCGGTCAGCAAAAAGGCGCTAATACAAAAATGCGTCAACTCCGTAATTTCGGTATGGCAAACCCTGAAGGTTACAGAAAGGCGCTCCGGCTAATGAAGCTGGCTGAAAAATTTAATAAACCTATCATAGCATTAATAGATACCCCAGGTGCCTATCCCGGCTTGGAAGCCGAAGAACGTGGGCAAGGGGAAGCCATTGCCCGCAATATTTATGAAATGATACGCTTAAAAGTACCCGTGATTGTAGTTATCATTGGAGAAGGTGCGAGTGGCGGTGCCTTAGGCATTGGTGTAGGCGATAAAGTATTGATGATGGAGAACACCTGGTACACCGTAATTTCCCCTGAAAGCTGTAGCTCTATTTTATGGAGAAGTTGGGAGAAAAAAGAAATAGCTGCTGAACAACTCCGACTAACGGCAACGGATATGAAAGGTTTTGGATTGGTAGATGAAATTGTTCATGAACCATTAGGGGGTGCCCATTGGGATTATCAAGAAGCGGCAGATCTTTTAAAAGATTATATCGTAAAAGCACTCAATGAAGTAAAACACAAAAATCCTACCGAAAGAATCAATGAACGCATTGAGAAATACGGAAAGATGGGATTCTGGGAAGAAGTCGCAGCAAGCTAAATTAGTTAGGTATCATCCTTGCACCCTCGCCAATAGAAACGATATATGAATTGAAATCCAGTTTACAATCGGCTTCGTAAGAAGTTTTGACTGTATCTATTACGCCATGCACAAAATCTTTATGAATTAAATTAAGGGTGCAGCCTCCAAAGCCACCCCCCATCATACGTGCGCCAACAACACCCTCCATTCCTTGAACTGTATGAACTAAATAGTCTAATTCTTTGCAGCTTACTTCATATAAAGTACTCAACTCATGATGTGTTTGGAAAAGTAATGTACCAAGTAAAGTCAAGTTATTTTTAACCATGGCATCTGCGGCTGCACTTACCCTGGCTATTTCATTAATAACATAAGAACATCTTTTGAAAATTACACTGTTATAGGGAATACAGGCTGATAGCATATCCAACGAAACATCCCTTAGCGATTGTACTTCAGCAAATGCTAATGTAACTAAAGCTACGCCCTCTTCACATTCCCTTCTTCTAACATTATATTCTGTTGATGCTAACGTATGTTTTACATTGGTATTCATCAAAACAAAAACATATGAACCTAGATCAACCGGAATATATGTATGGCTTAGGTCTCTACAATCTAGCTGAATAGCATGATTTTCTTTGCCCATAAGCGAAGTGAACATATCCATGATACCACAATTCACTCCCGCAAAACGATGCTCAACTTGTTGGGCCATTTTCGCCATCTGAATCCTGCTTATATCGAGCGAAAAAATTTGATGCATAGCATACAGCACCCCACTGGTTAATGCAGCAGAGGAAGATACGCCCGCACCCACAAGGAGACTACTGGTAATTACGGCATTGAATCCTTGCAGGGCATAACCTTGCTCTCGCAGCACTACTACTGCTCCAAGTATATAATTAACCCAATGAATATTTATTTTATCAATCTCATCTATTGAGCAGGTATAATATTCATCATACGCTATGCTGTAGAGATTCACTGTATCATTTGTATTACGATTAACTGCTATATAGATTCCTTGGTTGATGGCTGCGGGTAGTACAAAGCCCTCATTATAATCTGTATGCTCCCCTATTATATTTATTCTACCAGGAGCAAAAACAATACAGGGGGATTCTTTGAATAGTTGAATGAATTTATTTTTCAGCAGCTCAATCATGCCTCAAATTAAACAACCTTTTTCATTTTAGGCACCAATATATGCATGATTATCCAAGCTGTTAAATAAGCTAAGCCGCATACTAAAAACATAATATAATAAGCAGTTTCTATTCGATTGAT
>JAIEQT010000084.1 GCA_019747455.1 Chitinophagaceae bacterium
TTGAAAGTGCCGCCGGTAACCCGCTTCTTCCAAATGCTGGGCCATGGTATGGAAAAAATAGAACGCTTTGCTCGCGAGGGTGTTGCTTTTGTATATAATGGCGTAATGGTAAGCGCTCCTACTGGTGCCATGAATTTTAGTCAGGGTGGGTTTGTATTTGCCTTTAGTGTAACAGCCACCATTATTTTAGTTTGTGTATTGGTTGCTATCCTATATCATTTTGGGGTAATGCAATTCGTTGTTTCGATAATTGCCAAAGCCATGAATTTTATTATGCGCGTGAGTGGTGCGGAGGCTTTGAGTAATGTGGCCAGTGCCTTTGTTGGCCAGGTTGAGGCACAGGTAATGATTCGTCCGTATTTAGCTACTATGACGAAGAGTGAGTTGCTGGCTAGTATGAGCGGTAGTTTGGCCTGTATTGCAGGCGGTATTTTGATTGTATATGCCAATATGGGAGCCAAGGCAGAATATTTGCTTACTGCCAGTTTAATGGCAGCTCCTGGGGCTTTAGTGATTTCTAAAATTGTTTTTCCGGAAACGGAGGAATCACAAACCATGGGTAAGGTTAAGTTAGAAGTTAAAAGTCCATATAGTAATATCATCGATGCCATATCTCATGGTGCCAGTGATGGTATGAAAATAGCGGTAAATGTAATTGCCATGCTTATTGGTTTTATAGCTTTGATAGCATTTATTAACTGGGGTTTAGGGAAAATTATACCGGGTTTTACCTTAGATGTTTTATTTAGTTATGTTTTCAAACCTATGACCTGGGCTATGGGTGTGCCTTCTGCAGATATTGCTAATGCAGCATCTTTGCTAGGTCAAAAACTTACCATCAACGAATTCGTAGCATTTAATAACCTCACTACCAAGGCAGTACCTATTGTTACTGAAAAAGGAATATTAATTGTAAGTATTGCTATTTGTGGCTTTGCCAATTTTAGTAGTGTAGGTATGCAAATTGGTGGAATTGGGGAATTAGCTCCCACACGCAGGGCCGATTTGGCTAAGCTTGGGCTCAAAGCCTTACTTTGCGGAACGCTCGCTTCTTACCTTTCAGCTACTATTGCTGGGATTCTTATGAGCTAAGGAATGGAATCAGAAGGATATGGGTTACGGGATGCGAGTTACGAGCTTGTTTATTGAATAGGTAACTAAAGAAACATTATTTCGTAATTTTGCACCCTAATTGAGATTACATGAATAGTGCAGCAATACATGTATTGGTTGATGCTGAAAAAAACAGCGATTTACAAAGAATTGGAAACAAAATCATAGCAGGTGAGCGAATTAGTTTTGATGATGGTGTATTATTATTTGAGAAAGCCTCTCTCCCATTTGCCGGTGCGCTAGCCAATTGGGTTAGAGAAAAAAAGCACGGTAATAAAACTTATTTCAACCGTAATTTTCATATCGAGCCAACGAATGTATGTGTGTTCTCATGTTCATTCTGTTCTTACTCTCGCCTCTATGCGCATAGAGAAGAGGGTTGGGAATTGAGTGTCGAGCAAATGATGCATATCGTTAAAAGCTATGATGGGAAACCCGTTACGGAAGTGCATATCGTAGGTGGCGTACATCCCAAAATGAATCTTGATTTCTTTTTAGCATTATTAAGAACCATCAAAGCACATCGTCCAGAATTACATATAAAAGCTTTTACGCCGGTAGAACTGGATTATATGTTTAGAAAAGCAAAGGTATCGGTAGAAGATGGCATGCGTATGGCGCATGAAGCTGGTTTGGATTCATTACCCGGTGGTGGTGCCGAAATTTTTCACCCCGAAATACGAGAGAAAATTTGTGCCGATAAAGTAAATGCAGACGGTTGGTTACATATTCATAAAACGGCACATCAATTAGGTATGCATAGTAATGCTACGCTATTATACGGACATATAGAAGCATTCTGGCATCGCATTGATCATATGGAACGCTTACGCAGTTTGCAAGACGAAACAGGTGGCTTTAATACATTTATTCCACTCAAGTTTAGGAATAAGGATAATGATATGAGTGATGTGCCGGAATCTACCACTAAGGAGGATATGCGTATGTATGCCATATCTCGTTTGTATATGGATAATTTCCCCCACATAAAAGCATACTGGCCCATGTTAGGCCGACAAAATGCGCAGTTATCCCTCTCTTTTGGTGTAAATGATATTGATGGTACTATTGATGATTCTACCAAAATTTATGCGATGGCAGGTAGTGAAGAACAAACCCCAACCATGAGTACAGAAGAGTTAGTTCGCTTAATCAAACAAGTAAACCGCCAACCGGTAGAAAGAGGTACTTTATATAATGAGATTAAGGTTTATGAAAATTAAGAA
>JAIEQT010000498.1 GCA_019747455.1 Chitinophagaceae bacterium
TACTAAGTTTTAAAATAAAAAACCCCGACTAAAATGTCGGGGCTTTGATATTATCAAAAAAGTATTGGCATAGCCATTACAATCCCCGAACGGAGTTTGTATGCCACCACCAATGCTTGTTAATTAATTTCATGATGCAAATATGTGTTATTTGATTTAAAAAACAAAAAAAAGCTGTTTTTACAACTTTTGAGCATATCAATAGTTTTATAATTCAGCCTGATTCCGTCAAATTTGTGAAACAAAAAAGAAGATGAAAAAAAATATATTGATTTTCTTATCCATGCTAGCGGCGTCTATTTCGAGTTTTGGATATAATATGGCTGATAATCCGGATGCTATTATTGGTTTATGGAAAACGGGGGATGGTAAAGGTATTGTACAGGTGTACAAAGAGGGTAATGCCTATTTTGGTAAAATTGTTTGGCTCCAAGAACCTAACGACCCAAATACTGGCAAGCCGAAACTAGACACAAAAAATGACGACCCTAAAGCCAGAACAAAACCAATTTTAGGATTGGTAAATCTTCGTGATTTTAAGTTTATTAAAAAAGACTCTTGGAAAGAGGGTAAGATTTATGATCCTAAAACCGGTAATGATTACAGTTGCAAAATCACGATGATAGATAATAATACGATAGAGGTAAGAGGATATATAGGTATTTCTTTGATTGGTAGAACTGATACCTGGAGGCGGCAAACGATAAAATGATCACAGACTACAAATTTATAATATCCCCTTTGTACTAGGCAACTGATTGGAAAAAGGATCTCTTTTAACCGCCATTCTAATAGCTTTTGCAAACGCTTTAAAAATGGCTTCTATTTTATGGTGTTCATTATCACCCCTACAGTAAATATTCAGATTGCATTTAGCCGCATCACTAAAAGATTTAAAGAAATGAAAAAACATTTCAGTGGGCATCTCCCCTATTTTTTCTCTTGTAAATTCCGCATCCCAAACAATCCAATTCCTACCCCCGAAGTCAATTAGCACTTTCGCTTCGGCCTCGTCCATAGGTAGTGCAAAACCATATCTTGTAATGCCACGTTTATCAAGTAGCGCTTTTGCAAAAGCTTCCCCCAACGCTATACCGGTATCTTCAATAGAATGATGTTCATCGATATGCAGATCACCTTTTGTGGTAATAGCTAAATCAATACTACCATGACGGGCGATTTGCTCGAGCATATGATCAAAAAATCCCAATCCGGTATGAATATTAGCCTTGCCGGTGCCATCCATATTTAACCGAATTTGAATTTTAGTTTCACTGGTATTACGCTCATGCTCCACAACCCGCATCCCGAGTTTTAAGAAATCATAAATGCGCTCCCAGTTGTCGGTTTCCAGTGCTATTATAGATTGATATGCGTCATACTGTTCGGCTGTAAGCGAATGCAACCCGGATTTTAGATAAATGGCCTTTGCGCCCAGGTTCCTGGCTAATTCAATATCACTCCATCTATCTCCTATTACATAAGAATGCTGAAGATCAAATTGGGGATTATTCATAAGATGAGTAAGTAAAGCAGTACCCGGCTTACGCGTAGGTTTATTATCAGCAGCAAATGTTTTATCAATATGTACTTCATCAAATACAAACCCTTCTCCGGCCAAAGTATCCATCATTAGTTGTTGATAGGGCCAAAAATCATTTTCCGGATAACTGGTAGTTCCCAATCCATCCTGATTCGTAACCATAACTTTATAAAAATCGAAATCTTTAGCAATACGGGAGAGTACAGAAATTGATTTATTTACAAACCTTGTTTTCTCAATACTATCGATCTGAAAATCGGTTGGCGGCTCCTGCAAAATCACCCCATCTCTATCAATAAACAAAACAGGTTTCATGAAACTATTTTTTTGCTCTTATTTGCTTTACTTCAACAGGGGTTATACCCGATGCCTTATTTCCAAAACTGTTTCTTACAAAAGTGAGTACATCTGCTATTTGCTGATCACTTAAATGCGCATGAGATGCCATCGGATTTACGTACTCATCGCCATTAATTTCAATAGGATCATTTAATCCTTTTAAAATAATAGTGATCAATCTTTTTTTATCCCCCAACACATATTCTGTTTTTTGTAAAGGAGGATTCATGCGAGGTACGCCCCCACCATCGGCTTGGTGACAAGCTAAACAATATTGGGTATATACTTTCTTGCCTCTTTGTACACTTGCCTTCACATCAGCTGCACCTGTTTGTGCAACTAAATACACAACACCCAAAAAAAGAATTAAAATAAATACAGCAATTTTTTTCATACTTATTTCTTGTAAGAAATTTTCCAAACATATCCTTTGTTGTCGTCAGACACATAAATAGAGCCATCGGCTCCTTCTGCC
>JAIEQT010000581.1 GCA_019747455.1 Chitinophagaceae bacterium
AAGGCTCGTTGGTGAGTTCGTAGATCCACCAGCCTACTAATGTGCCCAACATACGTAAGCCCATGATAAACAAAAATCGACCGGTCATTAAATGCCTAAACTCGCCAATTCGCATGGCAGCAAAAGGATCATTTTTTATTTGTTCAACTTCCATGCAATTGATTTAGTAATTAAGGTAAAGTGAAATAGTGCTGACCATCATCTAAGTCTTTTTCCAATGCGTCTAAAATTACATTTACATGCGATTCGTTACCCAGAAAATCGGCATTACTGGCATCTACAAAAAGCGTTTTGATATTATGCTGTTTAATATAGTTCGTATAGGTTTCTTGAATGTTGAACAAATATTCATCTGGTATAGACTGCTCATATTGCCTGTTACGCTTTCTGATATTTTTTTGTAATTTATGAACAGGTACATGTAAATAAATAAGGATATCAGGAAATATAAGTTGTTGATGAATAATATCGAACAGTTTTTGATATAGTCTAAATTCTTCTTCGGGTAAATTCAATTTGGCAAATAGCAGGCATTTGGTAAATAAATAATCTGAGACGGTTACATGTTGAAAGAGATCTTTGGTATGGATCATATCTTTCAACTGCTTAAATCGCTCAGCCATAAAAAATAGCTCAAGCGGAAATGCGTACTGTCCCGGATTTTCATAGAATTTTGATAAAAAAGGGTTATCGGCAAATTCTTCTAAAATTAAGCGTGCATTCAATTTTTTGGCAAGCAAATGACTCAGTGTGGTTTTGCCTGCGCCAATATTGCCTTCAATGGTAATAAAATGATACTTCATGGAGATGATCAAAATTAATGGGGCAGTGCTTTATAAGAGCAATTTTTTTTGCACATTGGAATGATCTGAACAATTTGCTAGTAATGCTGTGATATTTTTCTGTAGTACCGGGTGTATAAATTGAGGAGCCACCTCCTGTAATGGTACTAAAACGAAACGCCTATGCTGTATTTCCGGATGAGGAAGTACTAATAGATCAGAGTTATACACCTTATCATCAAAAAAGAGCTGATCGATATCAATCGTTCTGGGTCCATATTTCTCGGTCCTCTTTCTACCCATATTATTTTCTATCTCAAGTAACTGGTGCATGAGCGGCTCGGGGTCTGATGATGTTTCAAGTACCAACACCTGGTTTAAAAAAGCGGGCTGATGGATATTACCCCAGGGTGCTGTTTCATAAAGGGATGAACGGCGAACGATTTTCCCCAATTTTTGTTCAATTTGCGATGCTGCTTCGGCCAAATAAGCGGCACTATCGCCTAAATTACTACCGGTTAGCAAATAAACAGTACTCATAATTGGTTGTGTAAGAGGCTTCAAATATCTTTATTTAATATAATCTGGGATAGAATATGAGAGGATTTTTCAAAATTGTTTTTGCCACTTTATTGGCGATGATATTATTTACCGTAATCGGATTTTTTGTATTGATTGGAATAGCGAGTAGTGCCGCTTCTTCAGAGAAGCCAGCGATAAGCAGCAAAGCTGTTTTGGTACTAGATCTCTCCACACCTTTTAAAGAGCAGTTTCAGGAAAACCCTTTCGGCTCTTTTTTTAATAAAGAAGAAACGGATATACCCTCTTTGTATGATGTTATAAGATTATTACATCATGCAGAAACCGATAGCTTAGTAAAGGGAATTTATATACAATGTGCTACAAACCCGAATGGCTTTGCTGCCAGTGAAGAATTGAGAAAAGCATTGATGCATTTTAAATCTTCAGGAAAATTTGTGGTGGCACATGGTGAAACCATTACCCAAAAGGGATATTATATTGGATCGGTTGCTGATTCTATTTTTTGTAATCCGCAGGGCGGACTCGATTTCTCAGGATTTTCATCTGATATTCTTTTTCTGAAGGGTATGTTAGATAAACTCGACATTCAGCCTCAGATTTTTTATGCAGGTAAATTCAAGAGTGCTACAGAGCCACTGCGGGAAACAAAGATGACAGAGGCCAATCGCCTACAAACTTCTGTATGGTTAGGCGATTTATACACCCATTTTTTACTAACCATTGGTGCGGGAAGAAAAAAAGATACGGCTGATCTAAGAGCTTTAGCGGTAAATGGGTCTATACGCACAGCTTATGATGCGGTGAAATATGGGTTAATAGATGGGGTTAGATATGATGATCAAATAAAGATGATGCTATCGAAGAAGTTAAATCAGGAGGCTTCAGCAGCTATTAATTTTGTGTCACTTCATGAATATAAGAAAGCTTCGGATTACACTACTTCCGGTAGTAAAAGAATAGCCTTGGTTTTTGCTGCGGGTGATATTGTTTCCGGAAGTGGAGGGGATGATATGATCGGCAGTGATAAGTTCAAA
>JAIEQT010000170.1 GCA_019747455.1 Chitinophagaceae bacterium
GTATCATGCATGATGCTATGGCAGTGTAGAACTACCATGCATAAACAATCAGGGAAAGTAAAGAAGATGAATAAAATGACAAATGAGCAATATATCAGCACAACCGGTTTACGTACCAAAGAGTTCATAAACTGGTGGTTTCGGTATTTTAATATTCCGCTTTCAGAATCCACCAAAGCTGAAAATAAAATCGTGCAATTAGTACTCCATAAAATAGAGTATAAAGCCAATATTATGCCGGGGGTGGCCTATATCTTCGATTTTTTTGCAAGGAAAAATTTTAAGATTGGATTAGCTACATCCTCTCCTCCCGCATTAATTGAATTAGTAAAATCCATGACAGGTATAGGGCCTTATTTATCTGCCACGGCTTCAGCAGAAGATCTGCCCTATGGCAAACCACACCCCCAGGTATATCTCGATTGTGCCGCTTTCATGTATGCTAACCCCATTGAATGCATTTGTTTTGAAGACTCTTTTAATGGGCTCATCGCTGCTAAAGCTGCCAGAATGAAATGTGTGGTAGTACCTCATGGCTCACAAATAAAAGAGGAACGATGGGCTGCTGCCGATTTAAAAATCTCTTCTCTTCAAAATTTTGGAGAGCTCCATTTTAATTTGCTTAATGAGGGGTAAGGTAAAAGGTATAAAATTTTACTTACACCTTTTACCTTATGCCTTACACCTTCTACCTCCCTATCCTTTACTCTTCAAATTAGGATGTGGGGCAGGAACAGTATTAGGTCCTTGCTCTGTAGTACCTTGTAGATCTACTGTATTTGTATCACCATCTTGGGCATATACAAATAATAAGCGACTTTCTGCAATACCTTGTTTCTCTACTAAATACTTGATAACTGCATTTACACGCTCCCAACTTTGTTGTTGAGCCGATTTGCTCGAAGCGCCATACCCAATTACTTTTACATTACAAGTAGGGTTAGCTTTTAACTGCGCCGCAGCAGCAGCTAATACAGCCTGTGCATCTTTTGTAAGTTTTGTATTTCCTTTAAACTGCACACTGGGTAAAGATCCAATAGCACATTCCACCTTATCAACCGGGCGATAATTGGCCATCATATCTTTGATCTCCTTGCAACAAGCAGGTTCCGGACAAGTACCAATGCCATCATTATTTACAGGGAAACATTTTTGTGGTGTGAGTAATTCTTTATCACGGAAATCTGGCACACCGTCGCCATCTGTATCTTTAGAAACACCGTGCGAATCAACAGGCGCTCCGGCTGGCGTATTAGGCTCTAAATCGAACTGATCGGTTACCCCATCTTTATCCGCATCAGGTAATACCACTTTTGGCATCTTCATGTGCTTGGGCGAATTCAACTCACTATATACATAGTTGTTAGGATTGATCCACCATAATGGCTGTACTTTTCTGTCTGAGTTACCAATATTTACGTTCAGGCGTATTGTTGAAAAGCTGAAGAAATCATTATTATTATCTGCCTTCCAGGCATCTAAATAATCATATCCGGGAACCGTGAAAACAAATTTCTGCTCAAAACCAATATTGATTTTGTCGCTAATCTTATAGGCAAAACCAGCACCTAAATTCAATCCGTGCATTAGCGCTAACGATTTTCTGCCATTTATGGTATTCCCAAACATTGTTGCAATTAACCCATCTTGTGTATTTGCCTGTCCGGGTCTTTGTCCGTAAAAAACACTATAACCATCAGGCTGTGCGCCACCTGCATCTTTGTAAAGTACGCGCGTACCAATTAAGCTATATCCTGCTAATACATAAATATTAGACTTAGGATTTCCTCTATAATAACTACTTGTATTTAAAGAGGCGATAATATCTGCCCCTAAAATATAAGCATCATTCTTATAGGCAACTTGTCCAACTGAGGTACCATAAGCACTAGGCGAACCTGAATTAATGGCCCCGGTTAATGAACCACGAAAAGAGAATACATGACCCAGTGCTTTCCGCATAGAAACCGTACCGGCGAATCCTATTTTAGCATTCACATCACCAATTATGAAAGAGGGGCCCAGACCAAAACCTAACTCCCACTGATTACGAGGCTTGGCAGGGTAAGGATACTGGTTATTCAAAAACTCATTATGCTGGGGCATATCTTTTACAGCGATCTTAGAACTGTCTTTCCAATCCCATCCCCAATCGGTTTGCGCCGTTGCTACAGTTCCCATACCGAGCACCAGCGCCATCATCAATAAAAACTTTTTGCTTGTCATATTAGGTATTTGATTTAAAACGTAAAAAATAGATGTTAAAGTATACCAAAATCCATACCAGATGCAAATACACCGTTAAATAGCGGAGGTGTTGCAAGGTATTGACCGCAAATGTACTATAAGCGCTGCTCCAAGGAAA
>JAIEQT010000447.1 GCA_019747455.1 Chitinophagaceae bacterium
CCGCTTTATTCAGTGTCATGTGCTTGGTTTGTTGTTTGGTATACATTTCCATCTGATCTGTGTAATGGGGAGAATCTTTTCGGGCAGAAGCTCCGTATACATTTAAACTCTCAATCTCAGGGCCATTTTTGGTAAATCGAACCAATTCAATATAGGCATCACCCTGATTGCCTTTAACCTTTCCATTTTTATAGGGAATAGAATACATTGGTGCTAATACATCCGGCAATCCGGGTAAGGGTAGTTCAACATTTCCACGCACTAGCTTTTGAATTTCTCCCAATTGAATATTGGTTTTCCCAAAATCTTTTAACATGGTTTCTTTGCTAGCTCGTAAAATTGCAGCAGCATCTGCTGTAGAAATAGGTGCCGGGAAATGATATTTCTTTCTGTTTTGTACTATTTCATTATACATCATCAAAAAAGTGCCGGCGCCTACGCTTTCTGCAGAGGCGGTTTTATCCCATTTTTTTAATTGGGTTATCAGTTCTGCAACATCCGGATAGGCAGCTTCTTCTAATAAAAATACCGTATCTATTTTTGAGGGAAAATAAAATGTAGCAGGGAATGTTCTGTCGAATTTAATACGTTTAAAATCGGCATAACTAACCTTGGTTAATGGCTTAACTAATTCTTCAAAACGCTTGCTGCGATTATTTTCCAGCGTTTCATACCCCATGGTTATATCTTTTATAACAGGGTTCTCTGGTCCTTCAGTGGCATGAAAAGGGGAGTGGTTGGTATTATATACAAAACCCGATTTTGGCTGTAAAACCTGTGGTAAATCACTCAGTGGATGAAGGTTATTCCAAAGTGTTGCAGCAGTATTTCCGGGTAATGTTGTTTTCCAATTGTAGGCTGGGTTCCGCATGGGTATTCTTCCATTGCTCAGATAATAAATAGTATCATATTTATCGGCATACACAATATTATAACCGGGTATAGCCATCATCTGTAAGGCGGCTTTGAATTCTGTAAAATTTTTAGCCTTATTAAAACGGTACCATTGCTCTAATCCTCGAATATCCATTTGGGCGGGCATGCGAATGGCAAAAGTGCCTCTTTCTGTAATTATAGTTGGACCATACTTACTCCAATAGGTTTTTTTATTCACCCTAATTTTTAAGGCACCTATTTTTACTTTGAGGGGAGCCGATTTTTCTTCTAAGGTTTCCCAATTACCATCAAATTTATATTGTAGTTTATTGTTAGGATTTATTTCTAGTTGGTACACATCTAATTTATCGGGATTATTTACGGTATGTGCCCAACCTAAGTATTCATTCACCCCATGCAGTATAGAAGGCGCTCCGGGAAAGTTCGCACCCAATATATTCCAGCCTTCTTCACTACACAAATGGGCTTCATAAAAAGCCACAGGCCCTTCCAGGGGCTGGTGTGCATTGATATCCAAGTACACATCACCATCAATTGTTTTGGCACTGTTAAAGGCAAAAGCATTACTTCCGGCGGTTTTATAATTTTCTAATAAAGGAACAGTGCCGCCAAAAATTTCTTGTAGGGCTTTATCGGCACCGGAAAGTACACAAAGCTGTAATACAGAATACTGTATCATGTCTTTGGGAACAACAGGAAATAATTTCTTTAATAAAATTTCTTTTTGATGTGCTTTCGCGTATGCATTTAATCCAGCACAATAACCTTCCAATAGTTTTTTAAAATCGCCACTTAGATCACTGTCATATTTTGCAGCTACCAATTCAGGGATGCGAAGTAAATGGATGATATAATCAATAGAAGCTCCTTTTTTTCCTTGGTATTGTGCCAACATGGCTTTGCCTGCCATTAAGGATTGTTGAATGGTTGTAAAATCATCTTCGGCATGTGCCCAGGCAAGTCCATATGCTACTTCAGGATCTGTTTTGCCGAATATATGTGGCACCCCATAGGTATCGCGAATAATATCAATTTTAGTAGGGTTGAATTGAGCAGTAAGTGTATAGGTTATAAGGGATAAGGAAAGAAGCAAGATGGCTCGCATGTATTCAATGTTTTATAGGGAAAGATACAACCATTTACATTAGTTACTGTTATCTTTACATAAATGGATTTATGGGTATCTGGAAACAAATAGCTGAATATTTATACATTAAAAAGCGTGACCCTAATGAAGAAAGAACTCAATGGATGAAATACATGCATGGCATGAACCGTATTTCATTGTTGATGTTTTTGGTTGCAATCTTGGTGATTTTATTCCGGGTTCTTATTCTGCCAATGATTCGCAAATAATTACTTAGCCAGTAAGGCAATAATTTTATTGGCGGCCTGGGCTGAAGCATTTCCACCTGCACTTAATAGTGTTTTTAATTGCGCATAATCTTCTGTTATTACTTTCTTTTTTTC
>JAIEQT010000407.1 GCA_019747455.1 Chitinophagaceae bacterium
ACATTCTGGTCGTGTTTGGGTGTAGATAAGTCATTGCATGATGCTATTTATAAAAAGCTTGATGGCGACAGTCAGTCTTACTACAAAGGGGATTCAATAAATCATACTGATGCAGCTGGTTTCTTCTTGCCTGATGCGGGTAATGTTTCCTTTTCTGAATTTTATACATTGTTTCCTTGTCTGCCATCCAATGCAATGTCTTCCGACTACAGTCTTTTCCGATTTGCACGAGGGCTTGGACTACCAATGTACTATCACCAGCGGCGTGTAGTCCATGAGTATCACAAGGAGCGAGGAAATAACATAGATACCTACCTCACATCTCTACTGAAATATAGCGATCTTCGGCCTATTTATACTGAGCTAGAGATGCGCATTGGTCAAGGCGTGCGATCGGGTGAGATAAATATTATTGATAATTCTCAGCAGTTTATTGCGGCATATTTGCAAGAAGCATCAGAGCGTAATAGTGAAGCAAGAATAGAAAATCTACATAGATTTTTAACCAACTTTATTGCTCCTTGTTATCCTGATTGGGCGCATAAAGCAAAGTTTGATGTAGATAAAATTTTTACTGAATGCAATCAAGATTACTTAAATCATGCAGAGTTGTTGCGAGAATGGAAAAATATTATTTCTGAGGCTAAAAAAATTAAACCTAGCATTAAGCAAATGCTTTTTGAATAAGTGCGAACCAATATTTATCGGAGAGATTTGTTATGAATAGTGTTATTGATTTATTTAATCGTATTGTATTAGAGCGCGCAAATAATATAGCTGTCTATTCTGATGAGAAAAGCATTACCTATGCAGAATTAAATGGAATGTCAGAAAGGGTGGCATATTATTTAGCTCAGCATGAGTTAGGGCGTGATGCAGTAGTGGCTATAATTCTTGAGCGCTCTGTTGAAATGATAGCGGCTATTCTTGGTGTAATCAGATCAGGCGCTACATATTTAATTATCGATTCTAAATATCCAGCTAAAAGAGTGGAGTATATGCTTCATGACTCTGGCTGCACTCATCTCATTACTGATAATAAATTTAAAAATACTTTAGCTTATGAATTTAGCGGTACTTCGCTTTTTATGGAGTTTGCATTGCGGTCTCCCCAATTAGTATTGCATGATGTGCCGATAACGCAGAACCCATTGCTTTATATTATTTATACTTCTGGCTCTACAGGAACCCCTAAAGGCGTCATGGTAGAGCATAGAGGGGTTGTAAATATGGCGTTAAGTTATATTGATCGTTTTCAATTGAGTGCCGATGACAGGATACTGCAGTTTGCTAGCATGTCATTTGCCGCATCTGTTATTGAAATTTATATAGCTCTTCTTTCAGGTGGAGCTTTATATATAATTCCCGACACTAAAAAAATGAATCATCAGTTGTTTAAAGATTATTTGTTTCATCATAGTGTTTCTTTAGCTTTGCTTCCTCCTAATTATATTAGCGGATTAAATCCTGAGAATATAAAACTTCGTATTTTGATTACTGCTGGTTCTCCAACTAACTGGAATATTGTCGATATGTGGAGTCGGCATCTAAGTTACTACAATGTGTATGGGTGTTCAGAAACAAGTACAGGTGTAAGTGCATATAAAGCAGATTTTAATGCTAAAAGGACTAGAAATGTACCTATTGGAGAGCCTAATCCTAACACTGAATTTTTTATATTAAATGAAAATGATGAGCCTATTGCCGAGGGAGAGGTCGGTGAGTTATGTGTGGCGGGTATATGTTTAGCGAGGGGGTATCTCAATAAGCCTGAGTTAACAGAAGAGAAATTCATCTCCTATGAAAATAAAAATATAACTACACGTATCTATCGAACAGGAGATTTTGCACGACTCAATGAAACGGGAGAAGTTGAAATAGTTGGAAGAATTGATGATCAAGTAAAAATCAATGGTTATCGTATAGAGCTAGGTGAGATTAACAACATTATTACAGAGTTAGTAGGCGTTAAAGATAGTACTGTCGTTAGTATAAAAATAGGTAACAGTGAAACCTTGTGTGCTTATTGTGTTCTCTCGTCTGACAATGTTATTCCTGTGATTAGAAAACATTTAGAAGAGCGTTTACCAGAATACATGATCCCACGGTTTGTCATGTCTATAGACGCGATTCCTCTCAATATCAATGGAAAGGTAGATAAAAGCGCCTTGCCTTTACCTACAGGTAATGAGACTGGAAATATAGGGGTGTGTTCGCCAAGAAATGCATTCGAGAGCCTCCTATTTACTATATGGAGCGATTTGTTAGGCGTTAACTCAGAGAGCTTAAGTGTATTTGATAACTATTTTTTACTGGGGGGTGATTCAGTTATCGCTATTCAAATGGTTTCAATGCTTTATAAGGCGGG
>JAIEQT010000140.1 GCA_019747455.1 Chitinophagaceae bacterium
ACTTGATGGGTAGTATGATGAATTTAGGATCCTTAACGGCAGAGGATGAGGATGATTTTAATGAAGATGATTATAGATAAGTATCGGGTTGATTATATCAATTCTTTCAACTTTTCTATAACCGTATCTATTTCTGTTTTCGTATTATGCTTACTAAAAGAAAACCGAACAGTAACCTGATTGGGGTTATTGTTGATAGCACGAATTACATGTGAGCCTTGATCTGCCCCACTTGTACAGGCAGAACCGCCGCTTGCGCAAATATGATTAATATCAAGATTAAATAAAATCATTTCACTTTTCTCTGTTTTCGGAAAGCTTACACTTAATACAGCGTATAAGCTTTTTCCTAAAGGATCGCCATTAAAAGCTATACCCGGAATATGTTTTGTTAACTGCTCCATCATATACATTTTCAAATTATGTATATAAGCGCTTTCCGTTTCATACTGTGCAGTAGCTATTTCTAAGGCTTTTGCGAAGCCTATGATACCATATAAGTTCTCTGTACCGGCACGCATATTGCGTTCTTGGCTGCCTCCGTGAACAAAAGGTTTGATCTTTACATTTTCATTGATATACAAGATACCTACACCTTTAGGACCGTGAAATTTATGTCCGGCACCGGTAATAAAATGTACCGGTGTATTGCGAAGATCAAATGGAAAATGTCCAACTGTTTGCACCGTATCACTATGAAAGATAGCATGGTATTTTTTGCATAGCTCCCCAACGGCATGAATATCTAATATATTCCCGATTTCATTATTGGCATGCATTAATGTAACCAAACATTTTTCCTTGCTCTCCGCTAATAAAATAGCGAGATCATCCAAATCAATATGCCCGCTCGGCAACAACTTTACATAACTCAATGCGGCTTCTCCATTACGGTGTAAATAGTCAACGGTATGAGTAGTTGCGTGATGCTCAATAGCGGAGCTAATAATATGCCTACAACCCAAATCCCTAACTGCAGCAGTAATGGCTGTATTGCTACTTTCCGTACCGCCACTGGTGAAGAAAATTTCTGCAGGGTGTGCATTTAAAATTTTTGCTACAGATTTGCGTGCGGTTTCTATGGCCATCCTCGATTCTCTTCCATAACTATAAATGGAGGAAGGGTTGCCAAAATGATTAGTAAGATAAGGCATCATGGCTTCTAATACAGCGGGATCTAGGGGTGTAGTGGCTGCATTATCGAGGTAAATTCTTTCCATATGGCAAAAATAGGTACTATTACTCTATTGCATTCCTTCGGTAATATCGCCCATAATTCGCTTGGCAATATTAGCTGCTACCGTTTCACTATTGCTCTCGGCATAAATACGAATAATTGGCTCGGTATTACTGGTTCTTAGATGTACCCAATCATTATCGAACTCAATTTTTAACCCATCTTCCGTATTGATCGGGTTTTTCTTGTATTTCTTCTTGATATGCGTGAAAATGCTTTCCATATTCACATCTTTTTGCAGTTCAATTTTATTCTTGCTGATAAAATAATCGGGATAACTGCTTCGCAACTGCTTTACTGTTTTCTTTTGTAATGCTAAATGCGATAAAAATAAAGCTATACCAATTAGTGCATCTCTTCCATAATGTAGATCTGGTACTATAATGCCTCCATTGCCTTCACCACCAATCACTGCATTCGTTGCTTTCATTTTAGCTACTACATTCACTTCACCAACAGCACTTGGGAAATATTCCCCACCATGTTTTAAAGTAATATCTTTAAGTGCGCGGGTACTGCTCATATTACTTACCGTATTCCCTTTACGATGTTGGAGTACATAATCGGCCACCGCCACTAGGGTATATTCTTCGCCAAATAAACTACCATCTTCACAAACAAAGCAAAGCCTGTCTACATCCGGATCTACTGCAATTCCAATATGAGCCCCTTGCTTATTTACTTCATTGGAAAGATCTCTCAAATGCTCCGGTAATGGCTCGGGATTATGTGCGAATTGTCCGGTTACCGCTGCATTCAATACCGAAATATCTTTCACTCCCAATGCTTTTAATAATTCGGGTACCGCAATAGCACCAGTGCTGTTAATAGCATCTACCACTACTTTGAATTTAGCTTTTTTAATAGCAGCGGTATCTACTAACGGATAAGCAAGAATGGCAGCAATATGTTTTTCAAGGGTATCGGTACTGGTACTATATTTCCCTAACTGATCTACACCGGCAAACCTAAATTCTTCTTTCGTAGCAATATCTAATAATTGTTTCCCTTCATCACCGCTAATAAATTCTCCTTTATCATTTAATAATTTAAGCGCATTCCATTCTTTTGGATTATGACTTGCCGTAAGTATAATACCACCTGCCGCATTCTCAAAAACAACCGCCATTTCT
>JAIEQT010000096.1 GCA_019747455.1 Chitinophagaceae bacterium
TGGAGAGATGAAATGAATTTGAAATGTCTCTAAAATACTTTCATAAGACAATATCAAAACAATTAAGTGAAGGATAAACCAAAACTTCCTACATACTACCCAGTAGACCAACAAAATACAGTTTAAAAAAAGAAAGAGTGGGGTAAACACTGCCAATCCACAATAAACAATAGAATTTTGAAGAAAAAACGATTTATATACAAAAACTGAAAGCGAAACCACAAACGCAAAGAATGTGATTTTCAATAATTTACTATGATTGAAGAGGGCTTTCAATTTTAAAATAAAGGTTGATCCGAAATGACAGGTAAATTCAAGGGTAAAATAACTTAAAAATCACTAAGCCTAAGTATCAAAAATGAAATTTATTTAGTACGTTTAAGTATCGAGAAGCTACATTCAAAAATATTTACCTTGAAAATTTAATAATAAGGCACTTGATATTATCAAACCATAAAGTTCAGCTTAAAAAGTGATGGGTATGTAAAACAAACTGTGTCAAATTCTCTTTTTGATTAACTTCGTTCTGTCAAGAGAAACAGAAGAAGGCTCTGCTGAGGAGCAACCTTTGAGGGATATTTTGATCTGATAGAATAAAATGCCGATGTAAAAGTCGGTATTTTTCTTGATTATGTATTCATTCAGTATATGCCTCAAAAAAACCTATTTCACAACTTAAATTAGCTGTATTCTTTCCTTGAACCAGATAGCCAGTTGAGATACGGTAATACTCCAATTTTGCAGGGGCTGTGTCCACCTTTTTGCTATGTTTCTATGTGCCAGATAAATAAGCTTCAACAGAGCCATATCGTTTGGGAATGCGCCTTTGGTTTTGGTGACTTTCCGCACTTGACGATGGTATCCTTCAATGGTATTGGTTGTGTAGATGAGCTTTCGGATAGGCATAGGATATTTAAAATATATGGATAATTTATGCCAATTATTTTGCCAGGATTGGATGACAATGGGATATTTTTTGCCCCACTTTTCAGCTAATTTTTCTAGGTTTAATTCTGCAATATCTTTTGTTTCTGCCTGATAAACAGGTTTTAAATCGCCCATAAATACTTTCTGATCTTTACTGGCTACATATTTCAATGAGTTGCGAATCTGATGCACTACACAAGTTTGCACTTCAGTTTGGGGAAATATGCTTTCGATAGCCTCGGCAAACCCGTTCAGATTATCAATACAGGCAATTAAGATGTCTTTCAAACCTCTATTTTGCATATCAGTTAGTACGCTCAACCAGAACTTAGCTCCCTCGCTCTCGGAAACATACATGCCTATTAGTTCTTTTTTGCCCTCTATGGTAATGCCTAAAATATTATAAATAGCACGGCTTTTTACTACTCCGCCATCCCTGACTTTATAGTGCATGGCATCAAGCCATACAATGGTATAGATGTTTTCTAATGGCCTGTTTTGCCACTCTTTTACTAATGGAATTATACGGTCTGTAATGGTGGAAAGGGTATCGTGGGAGATTTCCATATCGTACATTTCCTCGATATGCTTGGCTATGTCGCGGTAGCTCATTCCTAAGCCATATAGACCGATGATCTTATCTTGCAAAGAATCTGCAAGTATCGTTTCTCGCTTCTTGACAAGGGTGGGTTCAAAGCTGCCGTTGCGATCACGTGAAGTTTCAATCTCTAGCTCCCCAACATCTGTTTTGAGCGTTTTACTTGTTTTGCCATTCTTTCGATTACCTTCTTTGCGTTGGGATTCATCTAAATGGGAGTTAAGCTCCTCATCCAAAGCAGCTTCTAAAAACTGTTTTAACAACGGAGCAAAAGCACCGTCTTTCCCATAAAGGGACTTACCAGTCCTAAATTGAGATAAGGCTTTTGCCTTAATCTCTTCCAAATTCAATTCATTAGATTCCATGTATATCAAAGTTAAGTGTTACTTAATTAACTTTGACACAGTTTATTTTACATTCTCAATAAAGATATTAATGTTAAAGGTGCTATAGGTTTAAATCTACGTAATCAGCAAATTTCTTCTACTCGTTCCTTTACAAACGGGGGATTAATAATTCCAGATTTGTATGCAGTTTATAACTCTTTAAGTCCAGTTAGTCCGCCTGAAGAAATTGTTACTAACCAACAAGTTAATGGTTATTTTGCCAATGGTTCTATAGGTTTTTATAAAACTTTATTTTTTGATGCATCAGCTAGGATAGATCAGTCTTCTTCATTGCCATTTAAAAATAATACTTATATGTATGGTTCTTTGGCTGCAGGTTTTGTTTTCTATGAATTAGTTAAAGATCAACTGCCTTGGTTATCAAGTGGTAAATTTAGAGCTAATTATGCTTTAGTAGGTAATAGCCCTGCCCCTTCTCAGATCAAAGATGTTTATTATAAA
>JAIEQT010000430.1 GCA_019747455.1 Chitinophagaceae bacterium
TAAAAATTACGACCGGCTTGGGTTTTATGGATAATGTGATCTTTGATTCTCATTTTGAAAAAAGAGGTCGCTTTGCCCGATTGGCACAAGCCGTTTCTGCGAACCCTTCTTGTATTGGTATAGGATTGGGAGAAGATACTGGCATGCTCATAACAGCGGGTAATAAAATGGAAGCTATTGGTAGTGGGTTGGTGATTATTGTAGACGGACATGATATTCGCTATAGCAATATGGCCGATATACCTGAAGGAAATCCATTGAGCATCGAAAATTTAAAAGTACATTTCTGTGCAAAGGGGAATGGTTATTTAGTAGCTGAACGATCTTTTGTGGAGTTGATGGGCACCAGCACTACGCCGGTGATGACGGATGTGCATTAGTCAATAGCCATTGGGTGAACTAAGAAAATATTTTTAATTCATAATTCTAAATTCATAATTTAAAACTCGAATCCCGTATCTCGTAACTCGAAGCCACTATGACAAAATTATTATTGTTTGCCGCCTTCATCGCCTCCCTTTTTTTAATGTCGTTTTATTATGCCCCTAAAAAGCGGAAAGTTATTTTTTTCGGTGATTCCATTACAGAAATGGGGGCACAACCGGGTGGTTATATTCGTTTAATGGAAGATATATTGCGAAAAGAGAACCTGGATGCGAACTATGAATTAATAGGTTCAGGTATTAGCGGTAATAAGATCACAGATCTGTATTTTAGGGTAGAAGAAGATGTAATTAAGAAGAATCCGGAGATCGTGGTGATATATGTAGGTATCAATGATATTTGGCATAAACGACTATCTAGTACCGGAACCGACTATGTAAAATATATTCAATTCTATGAAGCCTTGGTAAAAAAGCTACAATCGGCAGGTATTAAAGTAGTGGTATGTACACCTTCGGTTATTGGAGAGCGAAAAGATATGTCGAATGAGCAAGATGGGGAGTTGAATATGTATAGTAACTGGTTACGTTATTATGCCAAAGTGAATAATATACCTTGTGTAGATTTGCGTACGGAATTCACTAATTATTTGATCGCGAATAATCCGCGTAATGAAGAGAAGGGATTGCTTACTTCCGATAGGGTACATTTGAATGCAAATGGTAATCTTTTTGTGGCCCAAGAAATTTGGAAAGTGTTGAAAGGCGTAAAATAAGTTGCGTTGTGAAAAAAGTAATATCATTTTTTAATCGGTTATTGAATCTGGGTAATACGGCGGAAACACCTTTCGTAGATTCGTACAAGAACTTCATGTTCAACTTGTTTTTATTGATAGCAACACCTTTTGCTTTTTTGGTGTTGGTAGTCAATATTTTCATCCAGGAGTATATTTTAGCGGTCCTTAATTTTTTGCAACTCGTCATTTTTGCTATCGGTTTTTGGGTTTCTGCCAGTCAACAGAAAATCTTTTTAAGAGCCTATTTAATGTTACTGAATGCCATCGTTAGCATCATCGCAGCGTATTTTTTTAAAAACGGGAGCGAGTATCGATTCTTAGTAATGGTAGTGGCTGCGGTGGTCATTTTTGATAAACGATGGCAGTATATTTTATTTGTTGCATTGATCTCTATTTCATTCGTTGCTATTCGCTTAGATGATATGCCATTAAGTACGATGAGTATCTGGAGTGTCATAGAAGTGATTGTGAAAATTCTGTTGCCATTGATATTCTTTGTGCTGTGCTTATATTATTTCAAATACTTGTATTTTGCCAACCAAACAAAGCTTGAGAAAGCTTATCACGATATTTCAATCAGCAAGAATGAAAAGGAAAGAATTTTAAAAGTAGTAGTGCATGATCTCAGAACACCCATAACAGGTATTGCCGGTATAAGCAAATTGATGCATAGTGATACCTCGATCAATCCTGAGCAAAAAGAATTGTTGACGATGATAGAAGATGCAGCGGCTACTTCTCTAAAAATGATCAAAGAATTATTGGATTCAACGATGCTGGAAATCGACAAAGAGCAATTGAAAGAAGTTGAGATCAATAAATATATGCAGAAAAACCTGCAGCTATTGGCTTATAGCGCCCAAGAGAAGCGTATTACCGTGCGTGCAGATTATTTACCGAACCCGGTATATATCAAATTTGATCCCGAATTGATGGATCGTGTAATTGGAAACTTGGTAACCAATGCTATTAAGTTTAGTAAACCCGATTCCGAGATCTTTATCAGCTTATCCTTAGAAGAGCAATATGTGGAGATCGCCGTAAAAGATCGGGGTATTGGTATTCCTGCCGAGTATCAAGAGCGGGTATTTGATATGTTTACTACGGCCAAGCGAAAAGGCACCGACGGAGAGAAAAGTTTCGGACTGGGTTTATCTATCTGTAAGCAAATTGTAGAACTCCACAAGGGTAATATCAG
>JAIEQT010000462.1 GCA_019747455.1 Chitinophagaceae bacterium
AAACCACATATTTACCAGTGGGGTCAACCCCTATTAAGGGTAATCGCTGATTAGCTTCAAAATAGGTATACACTTCTTTCAAACTAGCCGATAATTTATCGTAGCCCGGCGTGTATTCGGATAGTTTACGAATGGCTTTATCTACTGTATCTCCTGTATAGCGCATGGGGAATATATGTACCGGAATAAAAGCTTGTTTATTTTTAAAAGCAGTTCTTGCCAGTACATATAATTCCTCGATCTGATGATCTTGTATGGGAATGCAGCCAACGGTAATACAGCCTCCATGAATAAAAATTTCATTACCCGGATGTAAGGAGTCGCTCCACATCATATCGGCCGCATTAGGGTAATTTAACCCCAATGCTAAATGGTAATTACTATTGGGTCGGAATTCATTGATATAATAAAACCCTTCAGGCACCTGATAATCCCCTTCTTTCCGCTTGGGCCCGAGTGTTCCCGAAAGCGCACATACCTTATAGGTTTTAAAGAGTTGGAAAGGCGATTTATTATTATTTCTCGCCCACACTTCTAGTTGCCCCTCTCGCTTAAAGCTGCGTATATATATTTGATATACGGGCCAATGTAGGCCATCGGCTAGAAATTCTTTTTTGAGTTTATACTCCTGCCTATTGAATACATTTTCAATATGTTTCTTCCTTCTTTTTTGCGCTGTGCCAGATATAGTGATCACTATACCAATGAGCAATAAGCAAAAAAATCTTATCCGTAACATATTCACTTATCGAATGAGGTCACCAAAATACAAAGCATTCACAAACATTTTAGAAGTACCTAACCAAAAGGCTCTGAAGTTTAAATTATCCACCATAGAGATAACCCTACCTCTGCCAATATTGTCTACATTAATAGCTGCCGTATTTTTTACTATATTTTTATAGCCTCTATAGAGGTAGCCACTTTGCAAAGGATTATCAGTATACATTACAGGCGAATCATAAGCTCCATTGTTTTTATCCATAAACAATGTATTTGATTTAAAGATACTTACAGAAGGGTTTGTATAGCCATAACCCAGGGGATGTGTTAGATCAACTTTGGCCTCAAAAAGAGAGCCTGCCATATCTTTCGCTCTTGTTTCGTCTGAACGCAAATAGTAAGGCAACTGTGCGGTACTATCTTTTTTATCGTCAGCTGATTTGAATAAAACTTTGGTAAATCCATTGGTACTAAGCCATTTCGTTGCGTCTTCTGTAGCCACTAATGTACCGCCGGCCGCTACCCAGGCTCTTAATTTATCCTGTGCATTTTTATCTAAGTTATTGTACGAACCCGAAGGCATAATGATGGTAGTATATCTACCGGCATTGATATTATTGAACCGCTCTACATCTACAATACTTACCGGTATATTAAAACGTACATCTAATAAATGCCAGATTTCCCCAACATCCGTTGCACTGGTGCCTGTGCCGCCAAACATCATGATACGAGGCGTTTTTAATGGTACAAAACTAGCACTACCCAAATCAATACCGCCACTGGCTAATCCGGTTGGTAATGCTATTACTTCTACCCCACTATTACCCACACAATCGTCAATTAAATTGGCCAATACTTCTCCTTTTCTATTAGCCGCTTGTAAGCCAACAGGTATTATGATCGTTCCAAAATCAAAAGCTTCTTCTTTCCCATTCACTATCATTTTAAATTTCTGTGTAGCCACTTTTGCTACTACCCCTCTGGATTGCAATTTGTTCACCACCTGTGGGGCATAGTATTCATTCCAACGAATCGCGTAAGCATACGCATTACTTAAATGCCTCGTATTTAGCGGCATGGGCATTATTTTTTCTACCTTATCTCCCATAGCAGGTGTACCTGTTTTAACTTCTGCATAAGGCAAGCCAAACGCGAGTGGCATCGTCCAGGCTGTTACATCATAAAAAAGACTATCCTTATAATCAAATGTTTTTTCGAATACGGTTTTGATAATTTTATACTGCTTTTGATTTGTAGGAATAACATAGGCAGCGCCTGCTTTAAAAGATTTACCTTCTGCAGAAAAATCTTGTTTTAAAGGATATATCTCTACTTGGTGGCGTGATAACATTTGTATGAAAATATTTGTACGTGCCTTATCATGGGCATCCCCTATTACATAAGATTTGATAGGAAATGTATTCGACTCTTTATCAACATCTCTAAAGAAATCGCGCTGATAGCTAAGCATTTCTTTTCTCAATCCGCGAGCGGCAGCGAGCGTAGATAAAGCAGCCGTGAATTGATTACGAATGGTGAAGGGAAATGTAAGCAATCCATTTTCTGTTTCTTGAATATGTCCGCGACTACTAGCCTGCTCAAATAAGATACCTACACCGCCATTAATATCGGGATAGGTAGATCCCTTGCCGTAG
>JAIEQT010000194.1 GCA_019747455.1 Chitinophagaceae bacterium
GTAAGTGTAATCATATTATGCGTTTAAAAGTTTAACACCAAAAGGTTGCATATATCTACGCTTTCCTTCTAATTTATACAATGCATTTGCAACCGCCGGAATTACCGGTGGAAATGGCGGTTCACCCAAACCTGTTGGATCAATATCATTATCTACAAAGAATACGTCAATATTTTTGGGAGCTTCATGCATGCGGATAATGCGATACTTATTAAAATTAGTTTGCTGGCCCGCACCATCAATATGGGTTAGCCCACTATAAAATGCATTCCCAATACCATCTACTACGGCACCCTGTACCATATTGGTAGCAGCATCCGGGTTGATAACGATACCACAGTCTACTGTGCTGGTAACTCTCTCTACATAAGGTTCTCCATTTTTTTTCACCATATCTACCACATGCGCAGCATAGGAATTATGGCAGAAATAAACAGCTACCCCCCGATAGTATTTTTTATTTTCCGGTTTACCCCAGCCCGATTTTACTTTTAGTAATTCTAGAACACCTGCATAGCGGGCCGCATCATAATCATTATTTTTTCCAACAGGCTTTTCTTTGGCGCGTTTTAATAATTCTAATCTGAAATCAATGGGGTCTTTGCCCATTGCTTCTGCCAATTCATCTAAAAAAGATTGTTCAGCAGCTGCGTTAAAATTAGAACGTGGCGCTCTATAAGCACCGATGGTAATATTGGTAGGTATTTGCCAGCCTTCTGCTAAATAGTTATCAATAGCTCCGGCAGGGAATCGATCTGCATGTACCGGATGCTCCGGAATACCACCACCCTTTACATGAAAACCAATTAAATTTTTATTCGCATCTAAAGCAGCCCTATAAGTAGCCGTATACATAGGACGATAGATACCATAGGTCATATCGTCTTCACGGGTATACACCAACTTGATCGGGGCATTCGCTTTTTGAGAAATTAAAGCAGCTTCTGCTAAGTAATGTGCATAGGCTCTTCTTCCGAAGCCACCACCCATGCGCGTCATTTGAACTTCAATTTTATCGGCGGGCATTTTCAACACTTTGGAAACAATCGGTATGCCCCATCCCGGTGCTTGTAAAGGCCCTACTAATAATGCCTTATCCGCTGTTACATGTGCGAAAAAGTTTATCGGCTCCATACAGTTATGGGCTAAAAAAGGAGCTGTATATGTTCTCTCAATAATTTGAGCGGCATTTTTAAAAGCAGTTTCCGGATCACCATCTTTTCGCAATAGCTTGGCAGGTTGTAAAGCCATCTCTTTCATTTTCTCAAACTGCTTACTCGTAGTTTCTAAGGCACCCGGAACTACTACCGTCGTTTTTCCACTTCGGCCCCCCATGGTATCTTTTCTATCTCCTTCCGGAGTCCAAACAACTTTTAGCTTCTTACGCGCTTGCATCACTTCCCAGGTACTGTTTCCAACAACTACTAATAGTTCATTAAAAGTTCTGGTATCAAAACCCGCTTGCTCTAAACCATCCGGATACAGTGTTAGATCGAACACTTGTTTGATCCCCGGCATTTTTAGTGTTTCTGTTGCATCGTAAGACTTCAATTTCATACCAAAAGCCGGCGGATGTTCGATCATGGCAATAAGCATACCCTCATGCTTATAATCCATACCAAATAAAGGAGTACCGGTTACAATTTTTTTACCCTCCACATTTAATTGAGAGTTACCTACTATTTTAAAATCATTTACATCTTTCAGCTTAACATTTTTGGGAACAGGTAATGCCGCCGCTTTCGTGGCAAAGCTTCCATAAGTAGCAGATCTTCCACTCTTCTTATGATATAACATAGAAGCATTGGTTGTGATCTCTGAAATATCCACACCCCAGGCTTGGGCAGCAGCTTGCATCAACATATATCTGGCAGTAGCACCTGCTTCACGCAAGGGCTTCCAATACATTCTCACTGAATTACTTCCCCCCGTAAATTGCGGACCTAGCTTCGTATTGTGAGGCGCCATCTCAACCACCACTTTCTTCCAATCTGCATCTAACTCTTCTGCCACAATCATAGGCAAGGAAGTCATTACGTTCTGTCCAAAATCGGGGTTGGGGTTTAATATCTTAATAATGTTATCTGGTGTAATGCGAATAAATCCACCCAATTCAACCCAATTTGTTGGAATGGGGCCTTCTGCATTCGTTGCGGCAAAAGCGGGTAACCAAGAGAAATTAATCATCAAACCACCACCGGCCAATACCGAAGTTTTTATAAATGAACGGCGCTGAGAAGAAGTATTTTTTTGATTTGCCATAATCCTTAATTTAATAAAACGTACGATTGTAAAAAAAGTACATATAAATATACGGCTTCATCAATTATATAACATCAGTTTTTCTTGTATCTTACCCGATTACAACCCGGATTTATATGATGCATAGAAGAACT
>JAIEQT010000437.1 GCA_019747455.1 Chitinophagaceae bacterium
CGTTTTAAAGCAAAAGGCAATGGAAATCTACGCATTACTGTAATAAAGAATAGCATAACGGATTTCGGCAAACAGTATAAAGTATTCGTTCCTATTAGCACCGATTTAAAAGACTACACAATTAGTTTACTTGATTTTACCACTACGGCAAATACCCAAACATTAAATGCCAATGATATAACAACCATTGTTTTTTCCTTTGAAGCTGCTGGAGGTGTACAAACTACCCTAGATGCCAGTATTTCTAATGTTGGATTCTCCAAAAAGAGCAAAGCGTTTTTGGCATACCTATCGGAACAAAAGTTACATGTGTATCCAAATCCAATAGCAAGCAACAGAACGGTTTATGCTGCATTCAGAAGTTCTGAAAATGGTATCGTAACCGTAAAACTAATAGAAACTACTTCGGGTAAGATTATACAAACTCAACAAGTTAATGCCATTAGAGGGGATAATATTATACCTATTAATATAGGCAAACTCACAGCAACTACAATAGTATCGGTAATAGTAGAAGGTTCGGGACTTAAGCTGAAGCCAGCTAAAATCATTATAAATTAAACTCGATCATAAACTTCACCAGCGCAGCGGGAGAATTAAGTTTAAGTTTCTGCATAATATTCTTACGATGCGTTTCTACGGTGTAGATACTCAAATGTAATTTCTCTGCAATTTGCTGATTGGTGTATGTTTGTTTAAGATATAAAAGAATTTCTTTTTCTCTTTTTGTAAGATCATATTTTCGGAGAAAAGCATCTAATTTTTTAAAGGCATCATCATAATTAATCTCCTTTTGAACGCTGAAGAAAGATTTTCCGGAGTATACTTCCATGATAGCGTGATGAAGTTCTGCTTTACTACTACTTTTTAATATATAACCATCTGCCCCGGCTACTTTAGCTTCTTGCACAACCTTCTCATCACTATAAGCAGAAAGCATCAATACTTTTACAGCTCCGAAAGATTGCTTTATGTACTTAATTGTTTCCAGCCCATTCAAATTAGGCATATTTACATCCAACAAAATCAGATCAGTAGGTACTTGTTGGGTTAGCAAGTATAATAGCTGTTTACCGTCGTTGGCAATACCGCTAATATTAAATTTCTCTTCCCCCCCGAGAATCATTTTTATCCCCTCTACAAATAGCGGATGATCGTCGGCAATCATTAAATTAATTTTTACACTCATATTCTTATCGCTAAATATACATTATTTATGAAAAGGAACAAACAGTGGACCGGCAAAACATGGATATGTTCTTACCTTATACTGCCCGTTTTCATAATAGGTTTCTGCCCAACAGTATTTAGACGAGGGGGTGTCATCATTTTTTAACTGAGGAACATACCATAAAATTATGTCAGTATTTCGAATATTTTCTTTAATAGGTATCATGAATTTTTCAGGGCCTTGTTGATAATCTGTATTACAACACGGACCAATAGTAACCAGATCATTTTGCCCTTCGTTTCTATCCAAATGTTCCTTTGTAACGTACAAATATGCATTATCACCTCTGCCGCCATCACCAAATTGACCTCTACCGGGTTCTATAAAATAGCCGCTTTGTGGACCTGTATTAAGCTTGTATTGATATCCTTCTTTGGTGTAAGCAGTAGTAGCATCTTGCAACTTCCAACCCTCTTTATCCCAAATTTTCCAACCTGTTTTTTCCCATTCGGAGAAAAGTTGATTATTACCGGTAAAGCCAATTCGGAAAACAGGCCGATAAGTACCATTGTTTCCACAGCCTCTGCCAATAGATGCGCAACTCATACGAAACCGACCATCGGTATAAAAAAAATAACGTTGCGAATAACTATAATTACAGGGCCCAGGCCATAATTCACTGAAAAATTTTTGTTCGAGCATGAACCCGGCCACAGTATCCGCTTCTATTATATCTGCTACTTGAGGTGGCTCTGTTGCTACCACTGCGGCTTCACTAAAAATCGGACAGCCAACGGCATCACTATATCCGAAACCATCCGTACCAGAATAACTTACATGCCAATCTACCAGCTTTGCACTATTAATAACCTGTTGCCCTTTATATTTCACATTGCTGATCATCAGTCCATCTGATCCGGTAAGTAAATAATCCATGGCCCATCCTTTTTTCTCCAGCGTATTTACTTTATTACAATAACAGTCGGCAATATTTTCATTCTGCACTTTCCGCTCTGTAACAACCGGCTGTTCTAATTCTTTGCTGGTATTGGTCCAACGTAAACCAACTACTCGGTAGTCGGTTAAATCAACAATAGCCCATAGTGCTCTATTTCCCTGTACAAAAGTGGGGGCAACACACAAGTGCTGTGAGCGTTCACAACGCGTTCTATTCAAAGCAGTTTTAGTAGAAGACATAACTGGTTGAGAGGCGGAAGGTTTAAAGCCTAAAGCCGC
>JAIEQT010000569.1 GCA_019747455.1 Chitinophagaceae bacterium
GGTATTGGATATTCGAGCATAATAAATCATACGTAATTACGGCTCCCTTTTTTAAAATAAGATCTTGTAATTGTAATGATACACTCTCAATGATTTCTTTAAAGCTACAATCTGAGGAGGGGAGTTCGTTTTCTAGATGAATCTGTAGAATTTGAATAAGTTCATTTAAATTGCTGGTTAGGTCATTGCTTACTTTTCGTAAGTAATCCATCGATGCTTTTTTGATTTCCGGATCATCTGTAGATTCATACATCTCCAACATTTTCTTGATATTATGAGCGGGCCCTCTTACATCATGGGTTATAATACCGGCGAAATCTTTAAGTTGACTAACTTTTTTCTCAAGCGTTTGTTGAACCTTGGTTAGTTTGATATTTCGTTCTTCTAAGTTTTTGTTCAATTCTTTTAGCTCTGTAATCTCTTGTACTTGAGAAACAAAAAAATCTACTTCCCCTGTCTCTTTAAAAACGGCTGAAACTGTATTGAGCCCCCAGCATATACTGCCATCTTTTTTTATATATCTTCTTTCTCCTTGATAAAAATCTACTTTTTTATTAATAAGGCTTAGTACATCTATTTGTGCTTTTTCGACGTCTTCGGGAAACGTAATATCAGCAAAATGTTTACCAACTAATTCCTCATGTGTATACTGCAGCAAGGTACATGTGGCTTGATTTACATCAATAATAATACCATCTGTTCCGGTAATCGCTTTTGCAATATGTGAATACCGAAAAATATTCGTAAATTTTTCTTCACTTAAACGAGCGCGTTCTTTTTGTTGATTGAGGAGTTTGATAGACTCCACCAATTCGGTAATATCGGAAAAAGTGGCTAATCCATAGTTACCACTTGTGGTAGGAATGATGCGTGTGTTAATGTTAATCCATTTGCGTGGCTTTTGCTTTATTTTTATACCAAGAATTTTATTTTTTTGGGGTTCATTGGTTTCAAGTGTTATCGAAATCGGTAACTCATGAGCCGGGGCTACTGTTTCGTCTATAAATACTGCATTCCAGTCATCATCATAGGAAGATTTTCCGGAAAGTTCTTCGGCGCTCATTTCTAGAATTTGAAGTGCCCTTTCGTTAAAGCCGATGATGATCCCCCCTTCCTTTTCAACAATTACCCCCTCGTCTATCGAATCGATCACGGATTGCAGAAATGTAGCATCTTTAAAATGATCCACAAATTGGGATGCGCTCATAGTTGTTTTATAGGTTTATGAAGCACTAAAATAAAGGATTAAAGAACTTTGAGCGTATAGTAATTCGTCGAAATTTAGTTCGCAAAGCTTTGCGGGATATCTATCAACTCAAGAAGTTCTGAGAGATACGTACTATCTATTTCATCGAAACTATTGTAAGCTATGCTGTCTACATCTAAAACGGCCACAACTTCATGGTTTCGGATAACCGGTAATACAATCTCGGATTTAGATAAACTACTACATGCTATATGTCCGGGAAACTGATCTACATCTGGTACAATCAGGGTTTTCTGATCGGCCCAGCTTGTGCCACATACACCCTTTCCCTTTTTTATTCTGGTGCAAGCAATAGGACCCTGAAAGGGGCCTAGCACTAACTCGTTACCCCTCACAATATAAAAACCAGCCCAAAGCCAATTAAATTGCTGTTTTAAGGCAGCAACCATATTTGCCATATTCGCAACTATATCCGGCTCACCTTCTAATAGTGCTTTTATTTGGGGTATCAGTGCCTTATATTGTTCTTCTTTTGTACCCTCTATCACGTATAAATCTTCTGCCATATTTCTTATTTTCCTGTAAGCTTCTTATAAAACGCAAAATTAGCTAACTCTTTTGCTTCAGCCCACATAACTAACCTAGTAAATAATAATAGAAACACCAATCCTGAACTGATACCAAGCCATAAAGCGGGATAAAAATAATAGATCAATTTATGTAAAGCATAAAATACACATACTACTACTAAATAGGCAATAATTTTCTTAGTTGCATAAGGAACAGGGTAATTTTTTTGCCCTATGAAATAGCTTACTGTCATCATAAAAAAATAACAGACACAGGTTGCTATGGCAGCCCCAAAGTAATGTAATGTAGGTATCAGGAGTATATTTAATCCAACAGTTATAATAGCACCCCCAACAGTAATCCAGGCCCCCATTGCGTTTTTATCTGTGAGCTTATACCAAATACTCAAATTGTAGTATATACCTAAAAAAATATTTCCCATAGCTAATAAAGGCACAATCGATAGTCCTTGTGTCCATAATGGTTTATGGATGGCTGTGAAAAACCAGCTAAATAATTCAATAAATAGACTAATAAACAAAAACATATAACAACAAGCAATCACAAAAAATTTCATGATACGAGCATAGGTTCTGGCGGCATTTGTTTCTGTACTCTGTTTGAAGAAAAAAGGTTCGGC
>JAIEQT010000628.1 GCA_019747455.1 Chitinophagaceae bacterium
ATTGTAGGGGATATTATAGTGCAGGTGCCTTAAACTATCATGCTAAAGCATTGGGCTTACCTCAGATACATAGCGACAATGCTTCTTTTTTATGGTGGATGCCAGAAAAATACAATATTAATAATCTGATTTTGGTAGCACATCAAATACCTGATTCATCAGACACTGTTTTTAACTTATTTGAAAAAAGAACGGTTAGAGATTCTTCAACCTTAGATTTATTCAGGGAAAAGGGCATGAAGATCATTCTTTATGAGAATGGTAAAGATTCTCTTAACATAACTATTGAGAAAGGTATTGCCGCTAAGAAAGCCCTATTTACGCGTCAGTAACTCAGTTTTTTGTACTTTTACCGCATGCAAAAAACGGTTCGCCCTTTACGCGTATTGGTTGCCAAAGTTGGTTTAGATGGCCACGATCGTGGTGCTAAAGTAATTGCTACCGCCCTGCGCGATGCAGGCATGGAAGTTATTTATACCGGCTTACGACAAACCCCTGAAATGGTTGTGAATGCTGCCTTACAAGAAGATGTTGATGCCATTGGCATCAGTATTCTGAGTGGCGCTCACATGACCGTTTTTCCGAAAGTAATTGCCTTAATGAAAGAAAAAGGAATGAACGATGTTTTATTAACAGGCGGTGGTATCATTCCGGATGATGATATGCAAGCATTACAAGATATGGGGGTGGGAAAGCTTTTCGCTCCCGGCACCCCCACAACACAAATTGCCAATTATATTCAAGAATGGGTTGCTGCGAATCGTAGCTTTTAATGCGAATTACCCAATCCGTTACTTTGATAAGCTCCTATATCTACCCCCGGAAAAGAATATTGTGTTACGCCGTAAATAGGATCAACCGGTACTTTCTGCAATGGTTGAAAATTAGTATACCCTTTTCCTATGCATGGAGAACCGGGCGTTAAGTTGAATTTAAAATTTCCTTTGGCAGTTATATCTTGTAAATAATAACCTCCTGTTACCGGTAATGGATAATTAAAGAATAATGGATTGCCAACTTGTACCGCAGGCTGACCGTTATAGGCAACATTCGGCCGGTATGCATAGTTAGCCGGTAAATAACTAAGAGGATTTGGAAAATCTGTTGCAACAGGCTTTGTTACACTTCCCGGTGTATAAGGAAATATCTGATTGGCAACACTTAAACTATCTGCCCAATAGTAATTATATCCATAGTTATTAGCATACATATATGTTGTATCTGGTACATTGGTATTCAATCTTAATCCGAATTTACAGTTTACAATCAGGTTATTAAAACACTTACCTCTGGCTCCATTTTCAAAATTGATAGAGCCCCCCCTTCCTGTTTTTGTTTGTCTGTATCCACCATTTACCAATGTATTATTATAAATATTTACTTCACAATTAGCAATACCCGGACCATTTCCTGAGTTAGCAGCCTTCAATGCATTAGTCGCATTGCCAATAAAGAAATTGTAAGCCATATCACCTACCGCACCTGCTTTTACATTTAATACATCTCCGCCTGATCTTCCACACTTCTCAAATGTGCTTCTTAAAATTGCAAAATTAGAACCGCCACCACCAACACGTATGGCATCGTCTGTAGTTCCATACACCCATGAATCTTCGAATACAAAATATCCGGCTCCATTGGAGGCATATACAGCATACGAAGCGTCTGAAGCAGTTAACCCGATAGTGGCATAGGCCGATGAACCACCGGCACCTAATAGTGCACCGGTGTATTCAACATGCGTCCACTTAAAAATTAAATATTTACAAGTAATATCACCGATTACACCTTTCCATTTACCGGCGAAAGCAGAATCCTTTGATGCGGAATAGCCAACTTGTGGATTATCTGTTTTTGTTTGTCCGCTTACCGTGAGCCAAATCGGATTTTCTTTTGTTCCTAAAGAGAAAAAATTTCCTTTTACAATAAGTCCGGCACTATTGGTAAAATTTACACGAACACCGGGCTCAATAATTAATGAATCTCCTTCATTTACAAATACATCACAACCAACAGTATAGGTTTTACCTGTTAACATTCTTCCTTTAATAGATCCGCATAGAGGAGCCGCATCACTGATTGGCACTGCAGGTGGCGGAATATATTTATAGATGTCGTTATTATCATCAGATAATTTAGAACAGCTGCTAAGGGTTGCAACAACTGCTACAAACAGCCATAGTTTACTATAATTTTTCATTATCATATATTTTATAATTTGAAACGAATACCTGCCAAAAAGCTCACTCTATATGTATCGCTTTGTACAAAAATTCTATTTTGATCTGTTTGTCCGGCAATACGATTGAGCGTATTAGCCAATAAATACGGTTGCTTTATAACTACTTCGCGCATACTATTGGTGAGGTTATTCACTTTTGCGTAGAAGGCTATTTTCTTTCCTAGTTTTTTCTCGAATG
>JAIEQT010000385.1 GCA_019747455.1 Chitinophagaceae bacterium
AGCCATGGATAATGGCACTTTAGAAGATGCTAATATTAGCTTCGACCCCCGGGCTGCCGCCACTGTAATGGCGGTTAGTGGTGGATACCCGGGCGATTACGAAAAAGGCAAACCTATTCGTTTACCTGAAGTAGCCAATATAGGTAAGGATCAGTTCATCTTTCATGCGGGCACCCAACAACAAGGCGAAAATATAATTACGGCAGGTGGCCGGGTTCTTACCGTAACTTCTTTTGGCGAAACGATTTCAGCAGCAACTTCTCGCTCGCTGGAACTGCTTGGCAGTATTGATTTTGAAGGAATGAATTTTCGGCGCGATATTGGCTATGAATTTGAATAGGTGTTTGTTAATTCAAGTATTTTCAAGCACCTTTGCTAGCAATTGCTAACGATTATAAGATATTAATATACATGGGCTTATTTAATTTTTTCACGCAAGAAATTGCAATGGACTTGGGTACAGCAAATACCCTCATTATTCATAATGACGATGTAGTAGTTAACGAACCTTCAATTGTTGCCCTGAACCGCAATAATATGAAAGAGGTTTTGGCTGTGGGTAAGAAGGCATTGATGATGCACGAAAAAACACATGAGAGTATCAAAACTATTCGTCCACTTAAAGATGGGGTAATTGCCGATTTTAATGTCGCCGAATTAATGATTAGGGAATTGATGAAAATGATCTACCCTAAAAAACCATTATTTCCACCAAGCTGGAGAATGGTGATATGTATCCCTTCTTCTATTACGGAAGTAGAAAAACGTGCCGTACGTGATAGTGCCGAACAAGCAGGTGCCAAAGAAGTATATATGATTCATGAACCGATGGCCGCTGCATTAGGTATAGGGATAGATGTGGAAGAGCCGGTGGGTAATATGATCATTGATATTGGCGGTGGCACAACAGGCATTACTGTAATTGCCTTAGCAGGTATCGTTTGTGATCAGAGTATTCGTATTGCCGGTGATGAATTCACTGCAGATATTATGGAAGCACTTCGTCGTTATCATAGTTTATTAATTGGTGAACGTACTGCTGAGCAAATAAAAATTAATGTAGGAGCAGCCATGAAAGATTTGGATAACCCACCCGATGATATGCCTGTAAACGGCAGAGACTTGGTAACCGGTATTCCTAAACAAATTATGGTAAGCTATCAAGAAATAGCAGAAGCCTTAGATAAAAGTATTTTTAAAATCGAAGAAGCGATCTTAAAAGCATTGGAAACAACACCACCTGAATTAGCTGCCGATATTTATAGAAGAGGGCTGTACCTCACTGGTGGCGGGGCTTTGCTGAGAGGGCTGGATAAAAGATTGAGTGCTAAAATTAAGTTACCTGTATACGTTGCCGATGATCCTTTGAAAAGTGTTGTTCGTGGTACCGGCCTGGCACTTAAAAACTATCAACGCTTTCCATTTATCATGCGATAGTATTTAGTTTGTCTTGAAAAATATATTTCTTTTCATACGACAATATTTCAACTTCCTCAGTTTCTTGCTGTTGCAAGTAATATGTTTAGTATTGTTAAGCTCATCCAGTAAAACACACGAAACTGTTTTTGCCGGAGCTACTGCCGAGCTCACCGGTAATTTGAATGAAAGATATAGCCATCTAAGAAGCTATTTTAGTTTACGTGAAACCAATCAATTATTAGCAGATGAAAATGCACGGTTGAGAAATCAATTGTCGAGTAATTTTGAACTAATAAATAATAGAAAAATTCAGGGAACAGATACAACTGTTGTAGATACCTTAGGTAGATACAGAAAATATACCTATCTACCAGCAGCGGTTGTTGGTAACACATATACGCTACAGAATAACTATTTGATTTTAGAAAGAGGAAGTACCCAGGGAATTAAAAAAGGAATGTCTGTTATAGGTTCCAATGGTATTGTTGGCGTAGTAGTTGAAGTAACAGATAATTACAGTAAAGTGATGAGCTTATTGCATCATAACAGTAAAGTAAGCGCCATGCTTAAAAAAGACAATAGCGCGGGCAGCATAGAATGGGATGGCGTAGATCCAAGCTACTTAATACTACATAACGTTACTAAGAGTGCTAAAATTGCCAATGGAGATTCCGTTGTTACCAGTACCTATTCAGCCAATTACCCATCTCATTTATTAATTGGCACAGTGGCTGGTATCATTCCCGATCCATCGAGTAATTTTTATACTCTGAAAGTTAAAACAGCTACCAACTTCTATACAATACAGTTTGTAAACGTAATAGAGAATACTCGCTTTGCGGAAAGAATACAACTTGAAAATACTACCAAATAAGCATGAGTACCCTTATTAAAAATATATTTCGCTTTATTCTTTTTATAACCGTTCAGGTATACATCCTGAATCAAATACCTCCATTACATAGATTTGTTGTACCCTACCTATATTTCCTGTATATCATTTGGTTACCATTTA
>JAIEQT010000570.1 GCA_019747455.1 Chitinophagaceae bacterium
TCTTCTTCATATTTTACGTTTTAAAGTTAACTATTTAGTCTACTTTCAAAACGTACTATTTTTGGGGGAGCTTACAATACCACTAAGTACTATCTAACAGTAAATGATAACGGATGTGTGAATACAGATTCATTGGTTGTAAATGTATTACCGTTTATTAAAGTAGATGCGGGAATGGATACCACTGTTTGTAGAACAGATTCTTTTCAACTTCGACCAGTAAGCCAAGCGCTACAATTTCAGTGGACGAGCAATACAGGTGAAATTGTACAGTCGGTAAAACAACCCTTCGTTAAACCGCTTAGTAATACTACATATTATGTGATTGCCAATTTAGGTAAATGTCAGGATAGAGATAGCGTACGTGTAAGATCGATCCCTTATCCCTATGCGAATGCAGGGGCCGACACTGCTATATGCGCCAATACAAAAATCGTATTGAGTGGAAATATTATAGGTAATTCTTTCAGTTGGTTCCCTTCGAATAATATGTTTAATGGAAACACATTAAATCCAACCATTGCACCATCTAAAAACACAGTCTATACTTTAACGGTAAAAGATACTTTAGGATGTAATAAAATGGTAACAGATAGTATTGCAATCACCGTAGTTCCGCTAGTAAATGTTTTTGCCGGTAATGATACGGCGGTATCGATCAATCAACCTTTACAGCTATTAGCTACCGGTGCAGAGAGTTATTATTGGTCACCGGCTATTGGATTAAATGATCGAAGTTTAGCCAATCCGATTGCTACTTATGGAGAAGGTATAGATTCTGTTTTATACCGGGTAGTAGGATCGAATGGAGGCACTTGCTCGGGTGAAGATCAGGTACTGGTGAAAATATTTAAAAAAGGGCCAGATATTTTTGTACCCTCGGGCTTTACGCCAAATGGAGATGGCAAAAATGATATTTTAAAACCAATACCTATCGGCATTACTAGTATCTCCTATTTCAGGGTATATAACAGATGGGGTGAATTGATGTATCAAACCAGTGAAATGGGCAAGGGATGGAACGGTATCTTTAATGGAACTGCCATGCCATCAGGTGCCTATGTATTTATGACCGAAGGAAAAGATTATACAGGTAAAACTATTTTCAGGAAAGGCACTTCGGTATTAATCCGGTAATATATTTATACAAAGCTTTAACAAGTTGGGAAGCTAAAGCTGTGCTTTTTGTTTCTTATTGAAGTAATTTTACCTTAATGAGAGATCGATTATTGTTGTTACTGATATCCACTGTTATCACTTACGCTGCAAGTGCTAATCATTTAAAAGGAGGCTGGATACAATATGAATATTTAGGCAATGGTGCTAATGCTAATACTTCGAAATATAGAATTACAGTAAGGCAATATTTAGATTCTTCATCTATCAATAATTCAGGACAAAGAGATACGGAAGTTTACTTAGGAATTTTTAACTCATCAACGAATGTACTTGTACAGCCTCTAACCATTCCCAGAAGTAGTTTTACACTTATGTTTAAAACAACTTTTGATCCTTGCATTTCCGGTAGACCAAGAGCAAATTATATTATCGACATATATAGCACAGAAATTGATTTACCAGATATTGCCGCAGGTTATACACTGGCGGTACAAAGATGCTGTAGAATAAATGGTATTGTAAATGTATCTCCCCCATCAAACGCAGTGGGTATTACTTACAGTACTACTATTCCGGGTAACATTAATAACGTGAGTTATAAAAATAATAATAGCCCGGCATTTGCTCAAAAAGATACTGTTGTTGTTTGCTATAGTTCCCCTTTTACATTTGATTTTTCAGCCACTGATGCCGATAAGGACTCCATTTCTTATTCTTTTTGTAATGGTTTAGATGGTGGCGGACAGGCCAATGGTACAGGTGTTAACACTGCGCGTCCTAATCCACCTGCCAATCCACCCTACTCATCGATCAGTTATCTCAATCCTTATGATGGCAATTCTCCAATGGGCGTATCCGTTACTATAAATTCAAAAACCGGGCTAATTACGGGGGTTGCCCCAGCAACTGTAGGCGATTACGTAGTAGGTGTTTGTGCGAGTGAATATAGAAATGGAGTTTTAATTGGAACAACGAAAAAGGAAATCCATATTACTGTGGCCGACTGTTCTCTGTCTGCTGCCTCATTAAAACCAAGCTATATTACCTGCGATGGATATACTTTGAGTTTTCAAAATGAATCGAGTAACTCTTCCGTTGATAAGTATCTATGGGATTTTGGTGTTACAAATACAACAACGGATACATCTACCAACGCAACACCTACTTATACTTATAAAGATACCGGTACTTATACCATGAAATTACTGGTTACAAATACCGGCGGCTGTAAAGACTCTGCCACTGCATTGGTGAAAATTTATCCCGGTTTCGTACCTGCTTTCAATATTATTGGTAGCTGCTTCTTCAATAATTATCAATTTA
>JAIEQT010000449.1 GCA_019747455.1 Chitinophagaceae bacterium
GTTAATCATCTTCTGCCGCGGCTCTTTGGGTAGTGCCATACTATTCTAGTTTTCTTTCTGTTACGAATTAGTTTTGGTGTTCAAAGAATTATCTTCCTTGCATAGCGGTAATCATATTACCATAAATTTGGTTGAGTTTGCCCAAGTTATTGGCTAACGCAGCAATTTGCTCTTTCGCTTTAACGGCATCTTCCGCACTACTTGTCATAGCGGCAGAAGCTTGAGCCAACTTTCCGTAAAATTGATTCAACGATTTTAAATGATTATTGCTCTCCTGTAATTCTAATTCGTAAATAGTATTCAAAGAAGAGAGATTTTTGGTAAGCCCTTGTACTTGAACATGGAATTGTTTACTTGTTTCTGCAGCACTGGTAAATCCGCTTAATGAAGTAACTGCACTTTGCGCAGCAGCAGCTACAGAACTCATTGCAGCCGTAGCCTCTTTTGATTTTGCAGAAAAATCACCGGTAGATTTTACCACATCACCAATTTCTCCCATCTTATCTACCGTAGTTCCTAATTTTTTGAAACCCTCACTTAATTTAGTAAGATTGGTTGGCGTAATATCTGCTTCTTGCAACATTTTATCCAAGCTCTTTAAAGCGGGATTGCCGGCATCGGCTCCCTTACCTGCTAAATGCACTTCATGATCATCGATAGCAGGATATCTTAAATACAAAAATCCATAACCAAGAAAGATTACGGCTTCTGTACCCAAACCAATTTTAAGCATAATATCTGCAATTTCAGTGTGCAGAATCTTTTGTAAAGCACCATAAATTACTACCGCAGCAGCGATAGACACACCTACATCGAACCATTTCGTAATTTTGGGAGGAATTGCAGCAGCCATATTCTGTTTTGTTTTGAATGTTTAAGGATTATTATTTTGATTTATTTTTTTGCTTTTGGCGCAAGGTCTATTACACAACGGAAACCAATATATGATTTCGCTGTATCCTGGTATTCATAGCTACGGGTACTAACTTGTAACATATAGCCAATATCTTTCCAACTACCACCACGAACTACTTTTCTTTTCTCTTTAGGCCTATCACTGTCTTTAGCATCATAACGAATATCCGGACTCATATCTGCCATGAAATTATAGGCGCCTTCATAGTAATACGAACCCGTCCACTCAGCCACATTACCACTCATATTAAATAAGCCATAATCGTTTGGCCAGTAGGCATCGGCACGAACAGTATAAAATCCGCCATCTTCTGCATAATTACCTCTACCAGGTTTAAAATTAGCGAGCAAACAGCCTTTTTTATTTCTAAGATAATAGCTACCCCAAGGGAACATAGCGTTGGTTCTACCTCCTCTGGCAGCATATTCCCATTCTGCTTCGCTTGGCAATCGATAATCGCCGTCAACAGCCAATTTCTTTTTTTCTAAGAATACATTTTGGATATGTGATCTCCAGGAACAAAATGCCATAGCTTGCTTCCAATTAACGCCAACCACCGGATAATTTCCGAATGCCGGATGCGCAAAATAGCGCTTCGTCATAGGTTCGTTATAGGAATAAGAGAAATCGCGCATCCACACTAATGTATCTGGGTATATTTTCTGATCTCTCTTAACAATAAAATTCTTTCTTGGCTGACCCGCATTATCCCTTTTAGATGCCTCTGCTAAATCAAAATATTCTACCCGATATACTAGTTTTTCCGGATCTAATTCGGGCTTACCATATAGGCGATTATCAGGAGCCAGATTAAGCTCATTCAATTTCTCAACCGTATTCTTATCCCACTTGATTGTGGCCACTTTTTTCCAATCTACCGCCATGGTATCTTCGGCTTTATTGATACCCTGACCAAACAAAATTTTAAAAGCCAATGAATCCCTAACCCAGCTTACAAATTGACGATATTCATTATTAGTGATTTCAGTAGCATCCATCCAAAATCCGGGAATAGAAACCTGGCGGTTACGGGTAGTATAATTATAGCTGATATCTTCATCACTAGGCCCCATATGAAAAGTACCTGGTTGCACATATACCATGTTCCTGGGATTGCTCATACTTTGGCGAGCCATAGGGGCAACGCCATGAAGCTGACCATCATCAGGTATACCCTTCGTTTTCCCACCTTTTTTAAAGCAGGAAACCATGCCGGTGGCTACAATTACAGTAGCAACTAAAGAAAGCTGGATTCTCATGACCGATAGCGATTTTGACAGTGGCAAATATATGTTTTCAATTGACTGTTAAGCCTTTTTAATTTCTTTGTTTCCAATATCTTAATAATAGCAAGTAGAAGTAACGCTCAATACGATCAAATTATTATTTAATTAATACGAAACCCAACGTTCACTGTCAGTTGCAAGTTAGAAATAAAGTTGTTACACATTTGCTAAAAGAGCGTTAACAGTAAAAAAAGCAGGTTTACAAACTTTTTCCCTACATAAATAAAAATGTACCTTATCTGTG
>JAIEQT010000164.1 GCA_019747455.1 Chitinophagaceae bacterium
TACACGAACTCGGACATGTAAAACGCAATGATTATTTAGTAGCGCTTATACAGTCTCTTATCAAAACCCTATTCTTTTTTAACCCGTTTTTATTATGGATTTCTAATCAGATAGATAAGGAGCGTGAGCATGCGTGTGATGATATAGCCGTAAATATTAATAAAAACCCACTTTTATTCGCCAACACATTGAAGGAATTTGCAGATATGAATATGAACTTAAAAACCGCGATGAGCATTAACGGAAATAAATTATTGTTAACGCGCGTTACACGCCTTTTTAATCAGCCACAAAAAGCAACAAGTGTTAAAAGCCGTTTACTAGCAACGCTCTTAATCATAGCGTCAGGCGGTGTGGTATTGTGCGTAAATGCAGATAATGCTAATAATGAAGAAAAAACAGTTACCCTAAAAATGGAAAAACCACTACCTACTGCCGAGGCGTTTGCACTAGCCATTACACAGATTAATCAGCAATGTGACACCAATGTAACATTAGAACCACTTAAACATAACGATGGGGTAAAACGATTTTCCATGAGTGCAATGAAATGTTCTCATGCTATACGAAAGTTAACAGGTGCAGTAGCGGCAGAAAATATTGAGGTACCTAAAAATGGAAATAAGGTAAATTTTGAAATGAAAAACCGTTCTGTTGCAGACGTAATGGCTGAAGTAAATAAACAATGCGGAACTGATGCAAAGGTGCCAGATGCTATCCGAAATGAAAAGAGTGATTTTGGATTTACAGATACACCATGCGAGAAGGTAATTATTGTTTTACAAAATTATACTAACTGATTAAAAGAGGCGAGATACTTAATCTCGCCTCTTGTTTCCAGAATATACTTTGCATACTTGATATATGCATCATTTATTAAAATCGCAATTCGCTTTTAATTCTAAACGTGCGTGGCTCTACTGGATGATAGTGTAAATCTTCAGTGCCTTGCTCTAATTCATTTTTTAGCCTTGATGTGTAATAGTAATCAATATCGTGATCAGTGCTATTTAATAAATTTAAAATATCAAGATTGAGGCTTATGGTTTTCCATGCATAACCAATCCCGAAATTAACTGTTTTTGTTGGATTTGCGTTCTGAGCATTGAAGCTATCTAATTGACGGGCACCAAAATAACGATAATGTATAGCTGAATGGAAACCATCATCATGTGAACCGTAATTTATACCAAAACTCCCTACAAATGGTACTGAGCCCTCAACATATTTTCCTTCGGTGGCTTCATTTTCGGTAAACGAACTATGTGTCCATGCTAACTCGGCATCAAAACTCCAATGATTATCGATCCAGTAATAGCCCGCAATTTCATGGCCATAGCGCTCCGAGCTACGGCTGGCTTCAGTAGTGCCCGCATCTCCAACAAAAACGAGTTCAGATGCAGAGCGTAAATGCCAAATAGATATAGAAATATTAGCGTGTTCAGCGTTGAATAGCTTTATACCTAGTTCGGAACCTGTTGAGGGTACGAGTAAATTAACGTTATTTACTTTTTCTCCGGTTATAGGATCTTGCGTAATAGTGGCGCCACGAGCATCGTTAGAATGAAAGCCTTGGCCAGCATTGAGATAGCCTTCGATGTGCTCTGTAATACGATAAGAAATAGCGGCTTTTAGACTAAAATTTCCTTGATCTGCCGTGCCAGAATTTTCAAAAAGATTACTACTAACCGTAGCGCGATAGTAATCGTAACGCCCGCCAATAGTGGTAGTTATTTTTTCGTTGAGTAAAATACTGACGTTTTGAAATAACCCAATCGAATTTTCGTTGACGGAGTCTTCTCGGGTTGTATTAAGCCTTTTCCGACGGTATGTGTGGTACAGCCCTACATTACCAATATCATCTTGTCTAAACTCAGCACCTGTTTCATGAGTAATTTTTTTTCCTAATACTTCATATTGTCCTTGATGTTTTACTTTTGCACCATAAATATTGCGCGCATCAACTTGCTCAAATTGATCGCCATGAATAGGATCATCTAAAAAATAAGTAAAATTAGAGTACAGATCTAATGATGAGCGAATTATGTATCCATTTAGTAGCCAATCATTATTGTGCCAATTGGCAGATAAGCTGTAACGGCTTGATGAGCCCCCTACAGAGTCATCTAATGAGCCCAGTTTATCAATGAGATTTTGTTTTACTGCGCGGTCAGGTATTTGATCTGCAGAATTCCATTGATTTTTATAAGCCATTAAGGTTGACGTAAATTCGCCATCATTTATATTTGATATATAACGTACAATTGCACTGGTTTTATTTACGGCTTCTCGTATGTCTACCCAAGGGCCATTGTATGTCTGTTTTTCTGCAGCTACTAATAGATGGCCTTGCGTAAGATCAATACTATTCATAGTAAGTAGTCGATTAAAATCATTTTCTCCACTTGTAAGCAACAGAGAATTTTTATCAAGGCTATTTTTAAGGTA
>JAIEQT010000091.1 GCA_019747455.1 Chitinophagaceae bacterium
ATTGTAAAGATCGCAATTTATCGCGTGCACGGGTAATGGATAAGGCAGAATTAACACAATACATACCTTGAGTTTCCATCTGCCGTACAATGGCTGTCCCATAAAAAGTACGCTTAGCGCTGATACGTGGAATAATAGCATCAAAATTATTTAATTTTTCACCCTTGTAATAAATACTGGCGCCAGAGGAAATGATATTCACATAACAGGATAGATAATCCACTACCGTAATACGGTGCCCTCTTTTTTCACCCTCTTCTACTAAACGACGTGTAGAATACAATTCATCATTCAGTGATAAGATAGCAATGTTCATACTTTTTTGATTAGATTTCATAATACCCGCTTATAGACTCTCGCTGTGTGCATTTTTAAAATAGTACAATTATTCAACATTTTATTTCCCGTGGCTCAAAAAGTATCAGCTTTGGTATTGTCGCAAATACCCCAAAAGCGTCTGTGCAATAGTCCGTAATATATCTGGGAAATCATCTAGAATCCGATCATACTCCATTTTACTCATTTTTAATACCACCACTTCGCCCAGGGCCACGGCACTGGCCGTTCTGGGTTTTTCATCTAACACACTCAACTCCCCAATAAAATCAAATTTTTGCTTGCGGCTAATAATTTCGTCACCACGCATAATACCGATTCCGCCTTCAGCAACAATATAGAGATCGCCTGAAAGCTCTCCTTCCCTAAATAAAACCGTCTCATTCGCCACTAAAATGACTTCTAAGCGTTCCGCTAGCACCAATAAAATGTCTGCTGACAGATCTTTAAATAAGCTGCAACCGCGTAATACCACCAGTTTTTCCAAATCGTGCATAGGCATCCTCTCATGCGTTAAAGATTTAACAGAAAATACCGTGGTTAGCCACGGCCCGAGATTTTCTGGAGACAGCAGAATATCTTCATTCGGGGTTGCTGCGATAGATTTATCCAGTAATTTCGATAAAACCAATCTATCCTGATTATTCTGTAAATAACTATCCAAAAGTTCTATTTTCTCTTGAAACAAATAAGAAAAATAATCCTGTTTAATATCTTGCAAAATCAAAGGAATAATGGGCATTGTTTTTTGAGGAACATCAATACAAAACAAATACAATATTCTATAGAATGCGCCATAGAGCAAGGCTTTAATCTCTTGTGTTTCAAACGGAGTCAAGCTTAACTGCAGTAATTGTTTATAGTAGGTCACCCGTTCTACCTCTACGTGGAGATACTCTTTAATAAATTCGTGGAAATTCTTACTAAAATCGATGCTCAAGGCTCGATAGGCGATCGCTTTTATCGTGCTATTACAAATTTCTGTATTATCATGCGATATTAGTTGCATCAAAGTATGCTCAGCCAACTCTCCTCTCATACTGGCAATACAGCGAATAGCTGCTCTATGAAAAATAGGGTTATACACAGCATTAATCTGTTCAAATAAAAGCGGGATAATCGTTTCGCCCAAATTAAATATAGCTCTACCCGCATAATAAGTAACATTTTTTACTCCCATTTGTTGTATTAAATGTGGAATATATTCTTTTTGCGGGTGTTCTAAGGCGGATTGAATTGCAGCAATACTCACTTCTATATTAGGATCAACGATGAGCCCGGACAAACTATCCACCGCGCTTTGTAAGTTAAATAAAGATAATATGCGGATTGCGGCCATACGAACTGTGGGATCAACAGAATTAATCATCTGCACTAGGCGGTTCAATGCTAATATCATATCGGTCATATTGCCGAATTTAATGAGAACACTAATCCGGCCAGCTTGCACTAAGGCGTCATCAGAATTTTCATATTTTTTAACAAGACTTAATACTTCTTCCTTCTTATGCCATACCATCAAGGCTTGAAAAAGCCACCAGATTACTTCACCATTATTTTCTATTTCTATTCTTCTTTTAAGCTTTGAAAAATAGCTTTCATTCATATGCGAAGCCAATATTTTAGCCGCTTCTATGCGAATAGCGGTGTTATCGTCTTCTAGATCTTGAGCGATCTTCTCTAATACAGCCAACGGGACAGGATGTTTTTTAGCTAATAATTCATAACCAATTAATCTCACTGCACTGTCCGTACTAGCAAAGCATTGTTCAATAAGCCCACGCCATTGAGTGGCATCTTCTGCCAAATCAAAACTTTCTAAATCCAGAATATGGTGTTGTTTCAAATTGTATTCTAAACTTTCATTATAAGCTTTTATAACCCATTTTATTAGTACTGTAAAAATTACCATGCAACCAATAAAAATTATACCGATTGTGCTAGGCGTTGCCTTATGCGCCAGAAATACGATAAAGGCTGAAGCAATTAAGGCACCTACAAATGAGCCAATGCCTTTGGCATTAAGTTTGCTAATTCCACGGATTTTGGCCGGCAAGACATTCCCCAATAGTTGAAAGGCTATATCTAAAATAGACAGGTTGGCCACGTTATAC
>JAIEQT010000642.1 GCA_019747455.1 Chitinophagaceae bacterium
TCCAATACAGGGGATATCGAATTCATTACTGAATTTTTGTGCACCTTTAAAGCTACCATCCCCGCCAATAATAACCAATCCGTTGATACCTCTTTTTTTAAGATTTTCGTATGCTTTTTTTCGTCCCTCTGGTTCAAAGAATTCTTTGCTTCGTGCCGTTTTGAGGATCGTTCCCCCTCTTTGTATAATATTAGCTACCGAGCGAGAATCCATCGGCACTATATCATCTTCAATCATCCCACTATATCCACGCATAATTCCAAAAACTTCCAGCCCATGATAGATACCTGTTCTCACAACAGCTCGAATAGCTGCATTCATACCGGGAGAATCGCCGCCAGATGTTAGTACACCAATCTTTGTTACTTTCTTATTATTCGTCATTGTACTTGAGTTATTTTAGACGTGAAAATCACGACTTCAATAAATGTGTATTGTATACACGGCGTTTCAAAAATAAGGATTTGAACGGAAACCACCCAGCCGTTCAAATTCAAGCTTTTGTTGTACCATTGTTTTATGAAGATAGCGATAACAGGTTCCAATGGTTTTTTGGCGCATCATCTCTGTGTATTTCTTTCCCAGCAAGGCTTTGAAGTGATAGGCTGTGGGAGAGGAGAGAATCGGGTTCAATCTCCTGTAACGTTTGCATATTATTCTGTAGAACTAACGGATGTTAGTTCTATCCAATATTTTTTCGATAAGGTTCGGCCGGATATCATTATTCATATAGCTGCCATGAGTAAGCCTGATGCGTGTATGCAAAATCCGGATATGTGTTTATTGCATAATGTAACAGCTACTTCTTTACTTGCAGAAGCAGCTAAATTATATAACACAAAATTTATTTATAGTTCTACTGATTTTATTTTTGGTGAAGGAGGTCCACATAGTGAAGCAGACACTCCGGCACCTTTAAATTTTTATGGTGAATCAAAATGGATGGCTGAGCAAGCCTTACTTTCCATATTACCTGATGCCGTTATTTTTCGTCCAGTTTTTATTTATGGAAAACAATGGCCTGGCATGAGAGGAAGTTTTATTCATTGGGTTGCTAGTGCATTGCAAGCCAATAAGCCTATTAAGGTAGTAACCGATCAATTAAGAACACCTACATTCGCGCCGGATATTTGCCAAGGAATTACTACTATCATTCGTACTAATCAAAGCGGTATTTTTCATTTAGCAGGAAAAGATATTTTATCACCTTACGAAATGGCAACAGCTGTGGCTACTATCCTTCAATTCAACATAAAATTGATTGAGCCCGTTACTGCCGATTCTTTTCCGGAACCAGTAAAACGAGCAAAAAAATCCGGACTGCAAATTGACAAGGCTAAAGCCCTACTATCGTACGAACCCATTTCTTTTGCAGAAGGGGTGCGTATGAGTTTTATATAATTCATTTTACCGGTAAAAAAACTTCAGCCATCATACAACGAGCACTTCCACCTCCATTAGTTTCAATGGTTGTGATATCGGAATGAATTATTCGATTGAATGTTTCAATGGTACCTATCTGATCTTTCATTAAAGAACGATATGCCTGGCTCGACATTACCAAAAATGGTTCATTAGCTTCATTATGCACTTGAAGCATATTACCTGCAAAATGATTCATCTGATCCAAACTAATTTCTATGATCCTTTTTTTAGTAGCTGTAATATTTGCTACAACATTAGCTTTTTCAGTTTCGTTTTTTATTGAGTCTAAACAAATTACTACATATTTATCTGCCACACACATCATTACATTAGTATGATAAATAGGTTGGTTGCCGGCATCTAAAGCCCAAAATACTACCGGTGTATAGCTTAGCTGCATACAAAAATTCGTTAATACTTTTTCATCTGTACGGGGCGATAAACAGGCATAAGCAATTTTATTTTCTCTATCCAATACCATACTGCCGGTACCTTCTAAAAAAATACCATCTTGCTCGTAATGGGTAAGATCAATAGTTCTGTTAATACTGAATTTTTCTTCGATCATTTTCAGCACTGTTGGTTTACGCTCCAACCTTCTATTTTTCGCATACATCGGATACAAGCATACAGTTCCATCGGTATGAAATGAAATCCAGTTGTTCGGAAAAATTGAATCGGGCGTATGCGGGTCTGGTGTATCTTCTACAACGGTTACATCAATACCATGTGATCTTAACACACTAATGAATTGTGTAAACTCAGCTGCCGCTTTTTCTTGTGCTTCTACATCTTGTACATTTGTTTGGAAACTATTATTTACGGCCGTTTCTGCATTAAAATCAAAACGAACCGGTTTGATCATTAATAAATGATTACTGTGTTGCATAGCAAATTATTTAGTAATAGGTTCACGTAATAAAGGCATACTCATGCAATGAAAACCACCTCGGGCTCTTGATAACTCAGCAGATGGCATCGTAATAAAAGTATTGGTAATTTGCTCAGCCGTAATTTCGCCGGCCTCTAATT
>JAIEQT010000213.1 GCA_019747455.1 Chitinophagaceae bacterium
ATAGCCAATACCTATTTTTTCATACCATTTTATAGCACCAACCTTATCCTCTTTTTGGAAGGGATAAAAAGTAACAACATTAAAGTTAACAGTAGGTAAATTTAAATTAACCAGTCGCAAATTATTATTCTGATTATGATTCAGGTTTACAGATACATTGTATTTACCGCGCCAATCTTTACTATAACTGATAGAAGAGCTAAGTTGATTTTGGAAATTAACGAAGGGATTATTCAATACGGTTTGATTAAAACGAGTACTCCCGAAATTTACGTTGGCCGAAAAAGTAGTACCGGGTCTGGCCCTACTATCTTTACTATGATTCCAATTGATCATAAAAGATCTTATATTGTTGAATTCATCCTTGGCACCAACATTTCTATTCAAACTTTTTGTATTCTGAAAAGTAATATTTAAACCGCCGGTATAAGCATATCGCTTGATATATTTTGAATTGATATTTAGCATCCATCCTCCAAATGAATAAATATTACTTCGTAAGGTAACATCTACATTATCGTTGATTACTTTATAATATCCCAGACCTTCTAATCCTAAGCCAAAATCCGGACTGGCAGTAAAAGCAGGAGGTAAAATTCCTGAATGACGGCCTTTACTTAAAGGGAAAATACCAAAGGGAATACCAATGGGCATCGGAACACCCTCGAATTCAGGGAATGAAGGACCGGCAATACCAAACTTATTATTGATTATCTTCATTTTACTGGTTCGAAAATTATAGTGGGGTGTATCCAGGTTACAGGTAGTAAAACGGGCTCTTCTGGCAAACACCTCTGTGGCACTTACTTTCTTGAGATCGATAGCATTAACATAGATCTCGCCTTCTTGAAAAAAAGTATTTCGGGTAAGACCTTTACCCGATTTCATATTATACAAAATAGTATCACTAACTGATTTCATTTCTCCTTGAACAAACTGTGGCTTACTTAGTGGATTGCCAGTTGAGTCTAAAGACCCGTAGGCTTTTACCATTTGGGTTCTTTGATCATAACTGATTGTGGCTGCATCTAGTTTCAAATCCGTATAATTAACTTTCGCTTTGCCATACAGAAAAAATTCTTTTGTATCAATTATTAATACGCCAGAATCTTCAGCTGCATATTTAATCGGTGCATCGATGGAATCTTTAGAAATGGTGAGGGTATCTACCTTTTGTATTAAGGAATCAGCGCTTGGTTTTTTGGAAGCAGTGTCAACCTTTTTTTGAGGCTTTAGGGTATCAATACGTTGTAAATAATTGTTAAAATCAGATTTCCCTGCGAAAACAGGTTGTATAGAAACTGTTAATATCGCGAAAAACGATGTTAGAACAATAGCCAGCCCCTCTTTTACGTTAAATTTACAGTTTCTATTCATAGTGACGCCGCAAAATTAGGCTTTAACTGCGGAAAAGGATACAAGTGGTTCAATGTTCAAGTATTTGATATGATTAAACAATATTTCGCTGCTTTTATTTTGTTAATGCTTGCAATGGCATCATTTTCTTTTACCAATAAAGACAAGAAGCCTGTACAAAAGCAAGGATTGAAAAGAATTGTGATAGATGCCGGACATGGAGGATCTGACCCGGGTGCTAAAGGGAAATACTCAACAGAAGCAGCCATTTGCCTATCTATTGCCTTGAAGCTGGAGAAAATGATGGCAGATGAAATGCCCGATATTGAAGTAGTGATGACGCGCAGAACAGATGTTTATGATCATGTAACGCGTAAGGCAGAAATAGCTAATCAAGCAAAGGGCGACTTATTCCTTTGTATTCATGTGAATTCGGCAGATCCGATCAGGAATAGTGAATTCATAGGCTATAGAACAGAAACTTATTATAAAGGAAAAGGTAAGAAAAAGAAGAAGTATACCCGAAAAGTAAAAGATTACCGCCATTGGTATACCCCAAATCCGGCAAAGGGAACAGAAACATTTATTTACCCGGTAGATAAAACAGGGGGTAGAATGAATGCGCTGAGCAAAAATGAAGATTTATATTTAGATAGTGCTACCATCAAAGAAATGCAGGAATTCCAAAAAAACGATCCGGCTAAAATGATGTTGATGAGTATGAAGGCACAAACTTACTTTCAACGCAGCGCAGATCTAGCTTTAACAATAGAAGATGAATTTAAAAAAGTAGGTAGAATTAGTAGAGAAGCCAAACAGAGAAAAGAAGGTATTTTCGTTTTATATGCAGTTGCTATGCCCGCCGTTTTAGTAGAAACGGGCTTTATTTCTAACCAAGAGGAAGAGGATTACCTCAATAGCGAAGATGGACAGCGAGAAATATGTGAAGTATTGATCAAATCCTTAAAGCGCTACAAGTACTCGCTGGAAAAGCAACAAGGTAATGTATCTGCGGGCATGATCAGCCGTAAATAAAGAAACACGTACATTTGTTTGGGCAAATAACCAAGCATCAGATGAAAATTTCAAATGAAACCAAAGT
>JAIEQT010000229.1 GCA_019747455.1 Chitinophagaceae bacterium
TCAAATTTAAACTTGCTTAGTCCTAAATACGCTGTTATGAAAACAAAAATATCCCTACTCTTTGGCTTACTGCTATTCGTTCAGGCAGTATTTGCACAAGCCAATACAGAAGCGATAAATGCCGACCCTTCCAAGCGTACATTGGAAGATATGGGCTATCGGAACGAGTCGATCACCGGTATTGCAGGAGCCCTAACTTATTTCGTAAAAGTACAACCACGTGATGATTTGAATAATATGAAACTGGTGTTGAATATTAAACCATCACCCGTTTTAAACAGTAAAATTTCAGCCGTTACTGTAGCACTAAAAGATGAGCCGGTTCATACCGAGCGCCTGGCTGCTACAGCAATCGACTCTGTAATGGTGATTACGATTCCATTGAATAGCCGATTTGTACAACCCGATGGTCGTTTTATTAAAGTTCGTATTGACGCAAAAATGGCTATGTCGGACGAGTTTTGTAAGGATGTAGATAATCCCGCTATCTGGATGTCGGTTCGCAATAGCTCCTACTTGGCTATTGCAAAACAAGAAAAAGTTACCTACTACCAAAGTTTAAAAGAAACCATTCTGGAATACGATAGAATAAGCACACCTGTTAATGCAGATTTAAATGATTTATTAGCGAGTGGGGTGTTATATGCGTTAATGAAGCAACGTGCCAGTTTGGTAAAAGTAAAAACAGATAATTATAAAGAAACTGATACGGTAGGAAATACGGTTGTTACAGGTTTATATAATAAGATACCGGCAATATTGCGCGCGCAATTACCTGAATTTCAAGCCGGACAAGGCTGCATAGCCAATCTCATACCTTATGGTGATAATAGACATGTATTGGTTATTACTGGTAAGGATGAAGTAGGATACAAGAAAGCTATCAATGTACTTACTAACTATAAAATTATCAATAGTAGCTTCTCTTATAGAATGATCATTGATAATGGTGCCCCTAATTATTTCGATAAAAATGCCTTACCCGTTGTTTTCTCTTTAGAGGAGTTGGGAGGTACACCCCGTATTATGGAAGGGGTGGGTGCATTAAAAACAAACTATGCGTTTTCGTTATCGGATTATAATGCCATTCCCAAAAAACTTACGTTCCATTTAGAGGCTATGCTTTCTTTATTGAAAAGTGGCGACCGTGGTTTCTTGAATGTGTACCTAAACGATAACCTGGTTTTCAGTACCGATTTACACGACCGTACCAATTTTGTGGGCGATATTGATTTAAAGCCATACCTGCTTACTAAAAACAACTCCTTGATCGTGGAAATGCGATTCCACCCTCAGGGTAGTATTTGTAAAGAAGGTTTTGCCAACTTCTTCGGATTTATCGATACCAAAACATCGAATCTTGTTTTCTCAGGAGAAAAAGTGAACGAGTTTTATAACTTCTTCAACTATCCCGGAGAATTCCGTAAGAAGGCATTGAAATTTGTAGTAACCCCCTATTTATTACCTTCTTTAAGTTCTTCTATGGGAGAGCTTATTCATCAACTAAATACCACTACTATACCAGCTAATTATCTCTATATACCTGAAATGGTTACAAGTGATAAAGCTACACCTGATGACCTGCGTGATTTTAATGCAATCGCTTTAGTACAACGTAATGATCCTTTTATAAAGAACTTTACGAATTCTTTACCCGTTCAGTTTAACCGAGATTTTCAGTTGTATAAAGATGTAAGCGGACAAACAGCATATTCTATCAACGACTTCGCCAGCAGTGGTATCGCTCAAATCTTTAAGCAAGGACCTACCACTTATTTATTGGTAACCGCACTTGGTGATACCGCAGTAGGAGATGCTTTTGAAAGTGTAATCAGTAGTTTCGGGTCTCAATATTCAGCTATTGAAAGTAATGTGTGTATCGCCAATAATAGAGGAAAAAGTAATTTCTTCTTCAAGTTACCCGATAATGCTGGTGTTGTAACCTATCGGGGCGACAAGAATAATTTATTACTCTTCTGGAATAACTATAAGTTGTTCATTATGATTGGAGCCGTATTGTTGTTAGTTGCTTTATTCTTCTTTGTGAGAAGAAGAGTAAAACGCTCTCAGGAAATCGTTTAACCGTTCTATACCAGATTATACCCTATGCCGGTTTCTGCCTTAAATAATATGTTGAGTGCCGGACAATTCACTGTATCGAAACTTGAGCAGATAGAAGTGATTGCCGAAGAGTTCAATTACGCTTCAATTAAAGCGGCACTCAATTTTGGGTTTCTTACAAGGAAGGAATATGTAAATTTTCTGGAACGTTCCGGCTATCCATTGGTAGATGTAAGAAATGAAGTGATCGATCAAGGTTTTGTTGATAAATGTGATTTACAGCATCTCAACTCTTTTTTATACTTACCCATTAGGAATGATGGTAAGGGTAAATTGATAGTAGCTGCTGCCGATCCTATGGATGAAAAACTGATCGGAGCACTTGAAAATAAATTTGC
>JAIEQT010000404.1 GCA_019747455.1 Chitinophagaceae bacterium
TTGTTGAGTCCTCCATTGTCTACGCTAACGAATGAGGCGAGGAAACGCCTGAGTACTATTGAAGAATTTTCCGACTTGGGTAGTGGTTTTAATGTGGCCATGCGCGATTTGGATATTCGCGGAAGCGGAAACTTATTAGGAGCCGAGCAAAGTGGTTTTATTACCGAAATTGGCTACGAAATGTACCACAAAATCTTGGAAGAAGCCATTCATGAATTAAAGGAAGAGGAGTTTAAAGAGCTTTTTAGTGATGAAAAAACGCGTCCTTTTATTTCATTTACACAAGTAGACACCGATCTGGAGGTTTTAATACCTGATGTGTACGTGACTAATATTGCCGAACGATATAGTTTGTATACCGAGCTATCTAAACTCGAAAATGAAACGGAATTGGCTTTATTCGAAAAACAGTTGATCGACCGTTTCGGACCAATACCAGAACCAGTGCAGGTGCTTTTAAACACGTGTCGTTTGCAATGGCTTGGCAAAGCCATTGGTTTCGAAAAAATATCGTTCAAGAAAAATATCCTTCGGGGTTACTTCATAGGTAATAAGCAATCCCCTTATTTCGAGACAGAACAATTTGGTCGAGTGCTTCAGTTTGTGCAAGCCCATTCTCGAATTTGCAATCTAAAAGAAGTGAAAAACAACCTTCGATTATCGATTGAGCATATTGGATCTATAGATGAGGCGATCGCTATGTTGAAGGAAATTAGTGCTTCTAATATAGAACTCCCTCTTTCTGGACATTGAGCTTGTCGAAACGGTGGTGAGACTTTAGTTTATCAGCTGAAAAGGAATAGCCAGCGTATATGCCGTCCTAACGGGATTGCCGTTAAATATTCCTGGTTGCCATGGGGGTGAATTACGGAGTACGCGCATGGCTTCCTCATTACATCCACTATCAATCCCATTAATGATCTGTAAATTACTTAGGCTGCCATCTTTTTCTACGATAAACCCTACGTATACTTTCCCCTCTATGTTATTTGCTTCTACTTCAGCAGGATATTTTAAGTTTGTTTTTAGATATTCTGCGAGGGCTTGGGCTCCACCGGGGAATTTGGGAACGGTACCTACGGTGCTTACATCATATAATTTATTTTGCTCAGAAATAGTAGGAGCTATCTCCGACTCGGATGATTCTACAGCACTTACAGAAGAGATCATTTTTTTCTCGAGTTCTCGTAAAGAGATTATTTTTCCTTCTTTGTTGATGATCATTTCGATTTTCGCATCTGTCATCTCTTGCTTGCTTTGCGACGAGTTGTAATAATCCATCCTCAGGCCGTATGTGGTCGTTAATAACCCACTATCTCGTTTGAATGCTAAGGATGAGACGATCCAATTTTGTTTGAGGTTTCGCATGCTTGTGAAGCGCTTTTCATGTATTTCATGAAGGCGACTAAAAGTTAGATAGTGATAGTTGTAGTAGGTTTGTGTGGTATTGGCAAAATAGCTTGCTGGGTCAAAATAACCTCTGTTCTGATCATAATAAAAGGCGTCAATAAATTTCGTTAACGATTTTCGTACATTTTCGTCACTCATCTCCAAACTTTTGTTTAGCGGTTTAGTTTTGTCTTTTACAGTAATGGGTGGTGGCAAAGGTTGTTTTTCAGTGAATATCTGATTGGGATCATCTACGAAAAAAGTCACATATCCCATCGTTAGGATAATAATACCTAATATAATACCAATGTATAGCAACGATCGGTCTTTACTCTTCGGTTCAAATTGATTTTCCATTTAAAACAGTGTCACTCAGTTAAAATTAGTATGACGCACAAGTTAGTTTTTTCTGCACACATAAGTATTCTTTTGTGCATGTGATTGAGCTGCAATTTGTCTTGTAAAGTATGTCTCCTTTATAGAAAATCTGGGAGAGGAAATGGTGAGGCCTGTTTATTATTTTGAAAGCGTGTAAATAGATTTGACTCATTAATCTTAAATTAAAAAATAATCAAAAAAAATCGTAAATTTGATATACACAGGTAGATTATCTACTGGGATCATTAACTTGTAAGCTCATGAAAAAAATATTTTATGCAGCCATTTTGTTGGTTCTACCAGCAATGACTTACAGCCAAAAAACTACTGTCTTTGATCAAAATCCGCGTTATAAAGAAAGTTTAGATCGGTACTTGAAAATGGTAGACTCTTTGACGGCTTGGCACGGTATCACCATCCAGAATACGTACAAGGCATACGATTGGCGAGAGGCTAGAGAAGAGCGCAGAAAGCAACGCAGAGCATGGCGCCACGAGGAGAGAATGAGCCGCGGATATTACAATGATTATTCCTACCCTGATTATTATCCCTATGGTGGGGGTAGACATTACACCCCTAATTATTCCTACCCTTACTATAATCACTATGCAAATCCTTATGGAAATCATTGGAGACGATTTGATTTTGGCGTAGGATTCACGTGGTAAGGAAAATGTAAATTATCAAGATTGATAAAAA
>JAIEQT010000285.1 GCA_019747455.1 Chitinophagaceae bacterium
CTCGTTTGGTTGGTAGATGTTGATTATTATGTTCGGTTAATTGAGGCAGGTCACCATTATGCGTACATAGATCAACATCTTGTGAGTATTGGATTGCATGAAGATCAGATGACAAATTTTTGTAGGGATAATACGGATATTATGCTAAAGGAAAATATTTTCTTTGCTTTTAAAAACAGTGATAGCATATTCGGGAATTGGCGTTTGTATGATTATTTCTGGCGATTAATCAGAAACTACCATGTGAGAGATCTGAATCAATTAGTTGCAGCAGGAGTTCCGTTAGCACGCATTGTGCCTGGCATACAAAAAATGATACATGTTCAGCGTAATTGGCCATCGTCGATTTTAAGAATCGGTATCTTTTCAAAGATGCTAATGTTCATTAATTTTATAGCTAACAAGTATAGTTGATAACCATATTAAATAGACTTATTTGCTTTCTATCATCATAATAAATTATCGTTCCTCACAGCATATCGAAAATCTATTGCTTTCCGCAAAGCAATATCCTATTCAATCTCCTGTGGAATGGATTGTTGTTGATAATGCATCGGGGGATGACAGTGAGCAAGTACTGCGCACTAAATTTCCTTTCTTACGTTGGGAGAATATGGGCTATAATGCAGGATTTGCCAGAGCCAATAATAGAGGGATGCAAATAGCCCGCGGGGAAGTTTTTCTTTTGTTAAACCCCGACACTTTATTGATTGATCATTCTATTGATACCTGTTATCAAAAATTTATGATGGATAGCTATGCGGCTGTTGGGGTACAATTAGTTGGTAATGATGGAAACTTACAAATTCCCGGAAGCTTTTTTGTGAAAGGAGGGATCAATCATTTGTTACCTATTCCTTATTGGGGTAGTTTTTTGAGATCCGTTGCTTTTTTATTTCAATCTAAAAAACCACATGTGCTTTTGGCGGATAAAGAAGAAAAAGTAGATTGGATAAGTGGTGCCTTTTTGATGGTGAAAAGAGCAGTGGTTGATAAAGTGGGTATGATGAATGAGGACTTTTTTTTATATGGTGAAGAAGTAGAATGGTGTAGTAGGTTGGTGAAAGAAGGAGGTTGTTGCATTTATGGAGATTGTAAGATTATTCATTTGGAGGGGCAAATAATAGCAACTGCAACCGGATCATCAGAAAACAGTTATTCAAATATTTTTGATAAAAAGGGGTTACAGTTGATTTTGTCAAATCATTTAAGAATTCGCAAACAATATGGGATAGGTTGGTTATTATTTCAGTTATTAAACTACACTTTTGGTATTCTGGTATTTGCGCTAGCAGGATTTTTACACAATATTCTTTATGCCAGAAATCCATTTTTGCATGGAAAAAGTTGGGTAGGGTATACGAAAAATGTATCTATCGTATGGCGTTATTTACCTAGGCTTATTGCTAACAAACCTTATTTTTATAAGGTGATTTAATTAATGCTTGATGCTACCATCGAGCACTTTTACTTTTTTCTTACCCGCATTCTTTTTCTCAAACTCCAATACTTCTTTAGGTTTTATTTTAGTGGTTGCGCTATCTTTTTTTACAGTTGTATTGTTTCTTATAGTTTTTGTTGCAGGCGCCGAAGTAGTATCGGTGGCAATATCCTCAGCTGTTTTAAGTTTATCTAAAAAATATTCTTCTGTATTGATCACAGATCCTGTGAGGGGGTTATAATATTTCCAAGTGCCGTGTTTTAAAGAAGCTCCATCTGTTTTGATAATTACTTTCTCATATTTATTGGGGTCTTTAATATCTGCCACATCAATGGTGTCGTAAGCTTTATCGGGGTTTAAGGCACGCCAATTTTCTTCGTGTTCAATCCCATCGATGGTGAAATATACCGATTTTCCGTTTTTATTCCCCCATTTATAATTTTCCATAGCTAATAAATCGCCCATTAAGTTGTATCTGCGCCAGGTTCCTTCTTTGCGATCATTTCTATATTCGCCTTCTTCCTCATAACCCGGTTCTCCGCGTAGTTTGGGCATTTGAACAAACCATTTACCCTGTTTAAGCCCTTTCATATCTACACAATTTAGGGTATCGCCTTTGGAACTGATGCGAAAAGTACGACATTGAGCCTGTGAGGCTATATTTAAAAAAATGAAAAACGGTAGCAATAACAAACGCATATTACTTACATTCGGTACTGAAAAATACTGAACTGTTATGAGAAAATTGCTTGTTGTAGTCTTAATGTTTTCCTGTTTTTATGCAGAGGCACAGGTAAAACCTACTTCTATGGCTGATCGTATGAAAGCGATCGAACAAAGAAAAGCTTTAAAAGAAAAATCTGTATTAAATGGAACGGGTTTCCGAAATGTAGGTCCAGCTGTAATGAGCGGACGGGTAGTTGATATAGAAGTAAACCCGGCAGAACCCACAGAGTTTTATGTAGCGTATGCTACGGGCGGGTTATGGCATACGGTTAATAACGGGCAAAGCTTTGTACCTGTTTT
>JAIEQT010000022.1 GCA_019747455.1 Chitinophagaceae bacterium
GGCGTCGATGGCAGCTTTCATTTCCGGATTATTTTTTTCTACATAGTTTTTGGTGTTTTCCGCACCATATACCATACCTAGTCTTCTAAAAAACTGATCTGTTTTAATTCTTTCTTTACCTACAATTTCACTCAACCTACCGGCTGCCACATGGGTTTGAAACTCCATCTGCCAAAGGCGAAATTTAGCATGCAAGAATCCTTGTACGTAGTAGGCATCTACATCTTGATCTGCATAAATATGAGGAACTAATCTATCATCAATATATACATCTACTTTACCCTGTAGTCCGGCTAATCGTATATCGCCGTTATAATCCATATTACTGGCGTCGGCATTCTGCCAAAAACCATGTTGCGGGGAGAGAAAATAACCTAATCGGGGTGTTTTACTACCACCCACAGGTAATTGCTTATTTAAAACCCAAACCAAAGCCATTGTACAAACAGCAGAAAGCAGTAAAGGAACAATTCTCATAGCAATCGATTATGCAATGAAAATAGGAAAACTTAGTGATTTTATTGGTTGTTATCGGTTTTAGCCCCTAATTTATCCTGCACTTTGGCAAGTGCTTTAGCTGCTTCTGCATTGTCTTTTCTACATTCAACTGCTTTTGTGAGATCTGCTAATGCTGCATTTAAATTATTTTCCTGATAAGCGATCATTCCCCGGATTGTCCATGCTTCGGATAATTTAGGATTGATTTTAGTAGCTTGTGTGGCATCTTTCCATGCCATTGCTGTTTCTAAAGGCTTGTTCATAGCATATAATATCCTGGCTCTTACCAGAAAACCATCCGGTGATTTGGGGTCAATACGAATAGCGGTATTACAGTAATCCAAGGCAACTGATAGATCCGCTTTTTGTTGTAATTTATCCTCTGCCAATTTCAGGTATTCGCCGGGTTTTCTAAAGCGTTCCGGCAAGGGGGTTTCGTTCACATAGTCGGCTACATAAGATTTATCGGAAACTGTTATTTGTTTTCTTTTTGCCAATGCTTTATCCATCATGGCTTGTACCACTTCATCGGCGCCATGCTTCTTTACAAATTCCTGATAAAAAACGATGGTTTCATCGTAATATAAATCGATTTGCGTAAGCATCGCTTCCAATTGTTTAATCATTAATGCCCTATCTCCCGGATAGCATTTTAAGCCAAGTTGGGCTTCAATGAAAGCGTCGAAATAATCGCCCTTAGCCATTTGTTTCTGTGCAGCAGTTAAATATTGGGCTGCCGTTTGTTTACAGCTATTTTTATAAATGCGATCATAAGTGATATAATACCAATGGTCTTTTAAAGCCGGCTTAATACGAACAGCTTCATGAAAATCTTTTTTAGCTTCTTTGAGGATATCTAATTCTGAAAAACAAATAGCTCTGTTAAAATAGGCATCTGCTTCATCTTTACCTTCATCAATTACAAAGCTCATATCTTCCACACAGGCTTTATATTCTTTAGCCATTTTAGCCGCAATACCCCTTTCATACCTGAGTTCTTTTTTGGTGGCCATGCCAGGCTGTTCCTGAAAAAATTCATTGAAAGAATAAAACGACTCTTCACCTAATCCGGCTTTGATTTCTAAGCGCGCCAAAAAATAATACAATTGCGGCTCTTTATATCCGGCCCTTTGCGCATTATCATAATCAAAAATAGCCCGTTCATATAAACCCATATTTTCAAAACCACGAGCACGTAAATAAAGTGCTTGTCCGTTATTGGGCTCATATAAAATGATGTGATTTAAATGGCTGATAGCCGCGGCAAAATCGTTCCGATCAAGCGCATTATTCAGGTCTTGTTTGTACTTTAGCAAGTATCGCTGTACCTGGGTTTGGATTGCTTTTTCTTTTTCGGCATCGCTCAGCGTGGGGGTTTGAGCAACTGTTTTCACAGCAATACACCACAAACAGACCATCCCTACTAAGATGTTTCTGATATGCATACTGGTGTTATCTGAATACTAATTTAAACATTTCGTCAGATTATTTAGAAAAATCTGTATTCTATATTGACACCTATTCTCCTAAATGATCATAAAAAATTAAAAATCAATTAGTTATGATATAGTGACTGAATCAATCCGTTATTATAATACCAGAAACTGGGTATACAAAAATCTATTTAGCAAACTTTTTCTTGAGCATACTTAACGCGTCGGTTACATTTAAATTACTAAGATCAGCTTCCGGTTTTTGTAAAAAATCTTTTTTCTTGGTGGAAGAATGATTTGCGCTAGGAGCTGGTCCAGGTTGCGTTTGTTTGATAGATAAAGCAATTCTTTTTCTTTGCACATCTACTTCCAGCACTTTTACATGCACTTTTTGTTGAAGTGATAATACCTCTGCCGGATCACTAATATATTTATGGGCTATTTCACTCACGTGCACCAATCCATCTTGCTTTACACCGATATCAATAAAAGCTCCAAAACGGGAGAGGTTTGATACAACACCTGGTAATTCCATTCCTACTTTTACTTCTTCGATCGTAAA
>JAIEQT010000144.1 GCA_019747455.1 Chitinophagaceae bacterium
GTCCTGCCATATCCCGCTTAGCGCGCCTGCGCCATTGGCGAATTGAACAATGGGTTCAAGATCCTATTGCAGCTCAGCGTGAGGTATTACAAGATTTGGTTACGCATGCCCAATACACAGAATTTGGTCGCAAATATGGATTCAATCAATTATTCACGATTCGGAAATTTAAAGAAGCGGTTCCTATTCATGAATACAATGATATAAAACCTTATATAGAGCGCATTATGCAGGGGGAGGAAAATATTTTATGGAACACGCCTGTATCTTGGTTTGCAAAAAGTAGTGGTACTACCAGTGATAAAAGTAAGTTCATTCCTATTACGCAAGAAAGTCTGGAAGACTGCCATTTTCAGAGTGCCAAAGATGTATTAACCCTTTACTATAATCATCATAATGAAAGCGATTTATTAACGGGTAAAGGCTTAGTAATTGGAGGAAGTCATCAGATTAGTCCGATTAACGACTCCATGCAATATGGCGATTTGAGTGCCGTGCTTTTACAAAATACACCGATGTGGGCGAATTGGGTTCGTACACCTGAATTATCGATTGCTTTATTAGATGAATGGGAAACCAAGATCGAAAAACTGGCACAGAGTACGATAGAAGAAGATGTGACTTCTATTTCCGGGGTACCTACCTGGACGCTGATTCTTATTCGAAGAATATTAGAGATAACAGGTAAAACCACTTTAAAAGAAGTATGGCCGAATTTGGAATTATACATACATGGTGGTGTTTCTTTTGTGCCTTATCGAGATCAATTTACAAAATTGATAGGCGAGGGCTGTAGTTATCTAGAAATGTATAATGCCAGTGAAGGATTTTTTGCAGCACAAGATACACCTGATGAAGAGGGTATGCTTTTGTTTGTAGAAAATGGAATATTCTATGAATTCATGCCTGTTGGCGAGTATGGAAAAGAAAACCCTGAAACTATTGGATTAGACAAAGTAGCGTTGGGACAAAACTATGCAATGGTTATTAGTACCAATGGTGGTTTATGGAGATATTTATTAGGAGATACCATTCAATTTACCTCACTGTATCCCTTCAAAATAAAAGTAAGCGGAAGACTTAAACAATATATCAATGCATTCGGTGAAGAATTGATAGCGGATAATGCCGATAAAGCCATTGCTATAGCTTGTGAGAAAACAGGTTTAGTTGTGAATGATTATACAGCGGCGCCTGTTTACTTTGGCAATAATACGAAAGGTGCACATGAATGGTTAATTGAGTTTGAAAAGCCACCAACAAATATTGAGGCCTTTGCGTATGAACTTGACTGTGCGCTTAAATCTGTAAATAGTGATTATGAAGCGAAGCGATATAAAGATATAGCCCTTAGTCTGCCCGTTATACAGGTATTGGCAAAGGGAACCTTTCATGCTTGGTTAAAGCAAAAAGGAAAACTAGGCGGACAGCATAAAGTACCTCGGTTAAGTAATGAAAGAACATATATTGATGAAGTAAAAAAATTGATTACATAATAAAAACGTTTATTTGCCAAATCTAAAATTATGGATATGCAATTATTAGTAGGAAAAACATCTATTGTTACCGGAGCTGCCAGAGGCATTGGAGCTGCCATAGCCTTAAAATTAGCAGAACATGGAAGTAATATTGTGTTGACCTATGTGAGTGATAGTAGTGAAGAAAAAGCTACTGCGCTAGCTTCACAGATAGAGGCCCTGGGTGTAAAAGCAAAAGCAGTGAAAAGCAATGCAGGTGTTTTTGCTGAGTGCGAAACGTTGGTAAATGATACCATAAAAGAATTTGGAGCTATTGATGTGTGTGTAAACAACGCCGGAATTTCAAAAGATAATTTGTTGTTGCGGATGAGTGAGGAACAATGGGATGAAGTGATGGATATTAATTTGAAGAGTATTTTCAATATGACCAAACAGGTTATACGTCCTATGATGAAAGCTAAATCGGGCAGTATCATTAATATGAGTTCTATTATTGGTATCAGGGGAAATGCCGGACAGAGTAGCTATGCCGCCAGTAAGGCAGGCATTATAGGATTTACCAAGTCTATAGCAGCGGAGTTGGGTAGCAGAAATATCCGTTGTAATGCGATTGCGCCTGGATTTATCGAAACAGATATGACTCATTATTTAAAAGATGGGGATGCAGCTACTTCTTTTTTACAAAAGATTCCTTTAGGAAGATTTGGTAAGGCAGAAGAGATCGCTAATACAACTTTGTTTTTAGCAAGTGATATGAGTTCTTATATAACCGGACAAGTGTTAAGCACTTGTGGGGGGTTGAATATTTAATAAGCGCTACACTGTTGGTATCCATTCAATCAATAACCAATATAATGGCATTCCTATACTAATGTTGAATGGAAATGTTAGACCTAATGCCATAGGTATATAAAGGCCGGGATCTGCTTTTGGTGCGGCCAGTCGCATAGCTGCAGGTACGGCTATATAAGATGCACTTGCTGCTAAAATGGCGAGCATAAATCGATTTCCTGTTTCAAT
>JAIEQT010000547.1 GCA_019747455.1 Chitinophagaceae bacterium
AAAATGCCAAAAATTCTGTTGCTCCAACTTTCAGTTAACCTTATGAAATTTCTGTAATTATTTATTTAATAGAAATGGCGTATACAATTTTGCTTCGGATACTTGGAATGCCAAAAATAATTTTAATACCCCCCTGTTCGATTCTGTTTTTGATTTTATTACTGTAGCTACAGATCCAGGAGATCAAACTATTTGGGCAGGCAGTTATGGTGGCGGTTTGGTTAATTTCGCAAATGCTAGTCCCATATTGTATAAACAACGTAACAGTAATTTACAGGCTGCTATCGGAGATCCGAATAGTTACCGGATAGCCGGCTTAGCATTTGATAGAGACCAACAATTATGGATCAGTAATTACGGAGCACCGCAACCACTTAAACTAAGAAAAAAAGATGGCAGCTGGCTTAGTTTCAACATTCCTTTTTCACTAACTGAAAATGCGGTAGCGCAAATAGTAACTGATGAATTTAACCAGGTTTGGATTATGAGTCCAAAAAGCAACGGCCTGATTTGCTATAACTACGGCAACTCCATAGATAATACGAACGACGATCGATGGAAATTATTCAGGCAAGGAAGCGGTTCGGGTAATCTTCCATCTTCTACTATTTTATCGATCGCCAAAGATCGCAACAGTACTATTTGGGTAGGTACCGATGATGGTATTGCCTGGATACGCTGTACAAGTGATGTTTTTGGTGGATCAGCCTGCGAAGCAGAAATACCGGTTGTAAAGCAAGGTGCCTTTAATGGATTTTTATTAAAAGGAGAACAAGTACAAACTATTGCCGTAGATGGGGCTAATAGAAAATGGGTAGGTACTAAAAATGGGGCCTGGTTACTATCAGAAGATGGTGGCCAAATACTTGCGCATTTTACCAGCGCTAACAGCAAACTACTTCATAATAATATTCTAAAAGTTGGTATTCATCCAACAACCGGTGAAATATTTTTTGCCACAGAAATTGGTATTTGTAGTTTTCGAAGCACAGCAACAGAGCCGAACGCCCAAATCTCCAATGTGGTTGTTTATCCAAACCCGGTACCTGCTCCATTCAATGGAATTATCGGTATACGTGGACTAACAGAAAACAGTATTGTAAAAATCACCGAATTGAATGGTAGGCTGGTGTATCAAACCAGGAGTACCGGCGGACAAGCAGTATGGAATAGCCGAGATTTTAATGGCAATAAAGTTGCAGCCGGTGTGTATCTTGTGCTTATTAGAGATGAAACAGGAGCAGAAAAAATGGTAACAAAAATTTTTATACTAAGTGGCCGATGAATCAACAACTCACACATATAACCCTTGTGGTTAGAGATTATGATGAAGCAATTCAATTTTATACCCAACAATTAGGTTTTGAGTTGATAGAAGATACTATTTTAAGTGAAACCAAAAGATGGGTGCTTGTGAAACCCAGGGGTAGCGGATATTGCAGCTTATTGCTAGCTAAAGCAGCAACGGATGAACAATCGACGCGTATCGGTAATCAAACAGGTGGAAGGGTATTTTTATTTTTAAGTACCGATAATTTTGAGCGCGATTATAATAGTCTACTCACTAAAGGAATAACCATTGTTCGAGAACCCAGCGAGGAAGTATATGGAACTGTTTGTGTATTTGCAGATCTATATGGGAATTATTGGGACTTGATCCAGTATAAAAGATAATAATGGAAGCCAATAAACACTTAATAGAAAAATTTTATACAGCTTTTCAGCAGAAAGACTATGCTACTATGCAAAGTTGTTACGCCAATGAAGCTGTATTTAACGATGAGGTATTTATTAATTTGAATACCGATCAAGTTTGTGCTATGTGGGAAATGCTGATCAAAAGAGGAAAAGATCTTGAGTTAAGTTTTAGCAATATAAAAGCATCGAATTTAACCGCTAACGCACATTGGGTAGCCAGCTATACATTCTCAGCAACCAGGCGCAAAGTAATCAATCGCATAGATGCTAATTTCGAAATTAAAGATGGTAAGATTACGAAACATACCGATTCCTTTTCTTTTTATAAATGGAGTAGTCAGGCATTTGGGCTTGTTGGTATATTATTGGGGTGGACAGGTTTTTTCAAGAAGAAACTACAGCAGAAAGCGATGTTATCTTTAGAAGATTATATGAATAAAAAAGGAGATGACACCCATTAATACTGCCCGTTTAATTTTAAGACCGTTTACCATAGTAGATGCTTCCTTTCTTATCAAATTAATGAATGCACCAAATTGGTTGCAGTATATCGGCAATAGACATATTCGTTCTTTAGCAGAAGCTACACATTATATTCAAGAGAAATTTATTAAATCGTATAGAGAAAAAGGATATGGTCTTATGCATGTATCCTTAAAAGAAAATAAAGCTGCTATCGGTATGTGCGGACTTGTAAAGCGTGCCGGTCTCTTTTATCCCGATTTAGGGTTTGCCATTCTACCCGAATACGAAAATAATGGCTATATGTCTGAGGCCATAGAAGCCATAATGCAAGTGGCATTTCATGAAT
>JAIEQT010000044.1 GCA_019747455.1 Chitinophagaceae bacterium
GCATTTACTGTTTTGTTCGCCAGTACGGTTGCTTTATCTACTGATACCGCAAACTTTCGAACAGGATAGGTATTTAAGGCATCTCCATTACCCCGATCTTCCATTTTCGCCGGATCATCACTACCCACATAGTTCTTCATAACATCATACAAGTCGTAGAAACGGTCTTCAGGAATACCGGGTTTAGGACGATACAATACATAATCTCGCTTACCACCCTCAATTTGATCTGCATTCCAAATAACATCTATGGCAGGACTCTCATTTACTTTATAGCGTAATTGGTTAATATACCAATCTATGCCTAACAAACTGAAATTAATAACACGTACATCTTTTCTAATACCTTCCACTTCCTGTGCATACCATAGCGGATACGTATCATTATCGCCGTAAGTGAAGAGGATGGCATTAGGGGCACAGCTTTCTAAATAATCTTTTGCTAGATCGCGTGATAATACTTTTTTACTACGATCATGGTCATCCCATTCTTGTTGTGCCATAAGTACCGGAACGGCTAGTAAGCAGATGACTGTAGCCAATGTAGCAGCAGTGGTTTGACTTAATTTTTTTCCTAACCATTCGGCCACTCTCATAACGCCTAAACCAATCCAAACGGCAAAGGCATAAAAACTTCCTACATAGGCATAATCCCGTTCACGAGGCTGGTTTCCTGCTTGATTCAGGTACAATACAATAGCGAACCCGGTAAAGAAAAACATAAGGAAATTAGACACGGCGTCGTCTCCTCTTCTCTTAAAATGATAGAATAACCCGATCATCCCTAAGATGAAAGGAAGTAAAAATAATTTATTATTTGCCTTATTATTTTTAAGTGAATCGGGCATCTCACTCTGATTACCGTATAATAGATTATCGATCAAAGGGATACCGGTAATCCAGTTACCATCACGTATGTTACCGGTGTATACACCTTGTAAATCATTTTGCTTACCGGAAAAATTCCACATAAAATAGCGGAAATACATCCAGTATACTTGATATCCGACAAAGAATTTAACGTTATCAACCTGATTAGGCGCGCGCTCATAGGAGCCGTCTTTCATCTTACCTATTTGTAAAAATGAAGTGTAATAATAGGCGTGATATTGATCATCACTGGCATCCCAAACCCGTGGGAAAACCATTTTATCTTCCGCTGCGTAAACATATTTTTTATCCTGACCGATCTCAATGTATTTATCGCCTACTTTTTGATATCGCATGCCGGTACTTTTTAAATCAACAGGCTGTGCTGTAAATTTTTGTCCGTATAGTAAAGGGAAATCGCCATATTGCTCCCTTCCGAGATAACCAACTAAACTCATCGGGTTATCTACATTATACATATCTACAGAAGGATTAGCTGTACTACGAATCATGGTAGTTAGATAGGTACTGTAACCAATAAGCATGAACGACACACACCATAATGCTAATGTTAAATAGGGCCATGCTTTTTTTGCAGCTATTCGTAATCCATACCAGATCAACCCGGCTAATAAAATAAAGAAGAAAGCAAAGCCTGAGAAGAATGGCATTCCGCCACTATTTACAAATAAGCGATCAAAAGTTCCAGCCAGTTTAATGGTGTATTGAATGACACCGATTTGAACAGCTCCAGTTATGATACAACCGATAATAAAGAAGATATAGATTCCACCATAGTATGATTTGGCTTCGGGTTTCCATTTTTCAACCAGCAATAATAGTCCGATTGCAATGATGGTTCCGAGTATCATGAGTCCGCCTACTGTTCCATCAAAAGGCGCGTTATCAGTGGCTTCGGCAGAGGCTGAAATTAATGCAGCGATAAAAGCAAGAACGCCTCCAATGGCAGTTAAGCGTAAAAACCAGGTACGTATAAGTGTGTAATTAAAAGTTTCACGCTTACGGAAATAATAGACCATTACGATAGCCGGAATGGTTAATAAGTTTAATAAGTGAACCCCAATAGAAAGACCCATCATAAAGAAGATGAAAACAATCCAACGGTCGGCTCCGGGTTCATCAGCATGATTTTCCCATTTTAGCATGGCCCAGAATACAATAGCTGTAAAAAAACTGGAAAGCGCATATACTTCGCCTTCAACCGCGCTATACCAAAATGAATCGCTGAAAGTATAAGCAAGTGCACCAACAATACCGGCTCCCATTACTTGCATGATTTGGGTAGTGGTAGGCACATCAGTTGTTTTAATATTTATGATTCTACGTGCAAAATGGGTGATCGTCCAGAATAAAAATAATATGGTAAATCCACTAGCTAACGCGCTCATTATATTCACCGCTTTAGCAGCTGTTAATGGATCGTTACCAAAAAGAATGATAAATACTCTACCAAGAATCACGAATAAGGGAGCACCCGGGGGGTGAGGTATTTGAAGTTTAAAACAACTACTTACGAATTCGCCACAATCCCAGAAACTTCCGCCCGCCTCAGCCGTAAGAATATATACGGTACACGCCAGCACACATACTATCCATCCTGTAATGTTGTTGATCCTGTTAAA
>JAIEQT010000374.1 GCA_019747455.1 Chitinophagaceae bacterium
ACTATGGCCATGAGTGAGGAGTTTAAGGCTTGCGCCTGGAAAGAAGCCAAAGTAGTTGGGATTCCTGCGCGTGATGGGGCAACTATTTATGCGCGTATTTATGAGCCTGCCGCTTCTACAAAAAATGGAGCTGCTGTATTCTTTGTACATGGTGCCGGTTATTTACAGAACGTACATTACTGGTGGAGCAGTTATTTCCGCGAGTATATGTTCAATAATTTATTGGCCGAAAAAGGGTATACCGTTATTGATATTGATTATCGGGCGAGCAGTGGCTACGGTAGAGATTGGCGTACGGGTATTTACAGACATATGGGAGGAAAGGATTTAACCGATCATATAGATGCAGCAGATTATTTGGTTAAGAATTATGGCATAGACCCTGCTCGTATCGGTTTATATGGTGGAAGTTATGGTGGATTTATTACGCTAATGGCGATGTTTACAACACCTGATGTATTCAAGGCGGGTGCCGCTTTGCGGCCGGTTACAGATTGGGCGCATTATAATCATGGCTATACAGCTAACATTTTAAATGAGCCGGTTAATGATAGTATTGCGTATGCAAAATCATCACCGATCAACTTTGCAAATGGACTTAAAAATTATTTATTGATATGCCATGGTATGGTAGATGTGAATGTACATTTTCAGGACGTAGTTCGCCTTTCTCAAAAACTAATTGAGTTAGGAAAAGATAATTGGGAATTAGCTGTGTATCCCGTGGAAGATCATGGTTTTGTAGAACCCAGTAGCTGGACGGATGAATATAAAAGAATTTTGAAATTGTTTGATGAGAGGTTGAAGAAGTAACCGAATAGCTAAATATCTAATTTATGCTTAACTTGATGGAGGAATAAATATGTCTCCATGAGAAAATATTTTTTTGGCTTCTTACTAACTGTTGGGTTATTCTCTTTTTTTAATCATGCTACCGCACAAACGGTAAACCATTTTACTCGCCAAGATTTTACAAAAAATGGTGAGTTGATGTTGTTTCTTAAAGGGGGGTGGGAATACAAAAAACAAGGGGGTAATAATTGGCAAAAAATAGATCCTTTAAAACTGGACGAATCTATTGCTAATGAAAAAGGAGAGATTGATGGCTGGTTGCGCTATTATTTTACGATTGATAGTAGCATAGCGAATGAACCCCTATTTATTCGGTTTACTTATTTTGGAGCAGCATCCGTTTTTATTAACGGTCAATTAATTTATAAACAAGGGTTGAATTTTTTAGGAAAACTGTATGATTATGAAAAAATAAAACCATTTGCTACAAAACAAAACTGTTTGCTAATTCATATTAAAGACAGAAAACTTGGGTTCCCGGCCTATGCCTATCAACAAGACTTTAATTCATCCAAAATAAATACAGTACGATTTGTAAACAATCATCATGCTCGGTATATAAATACCATGCTAGATAAGATTGCTTTTTTTTACCATTTATGGATTATTGGTCTTGCCATTTTTAGTGTTTTATTTGGGATATTATATTTCGTAAATAAAAGAAATACCAACCTCTTTTACATCACACTATCCAATACCCTGCTCAGCGTAGCAATTTATTTGCTATATGTTAGTAATATGAAGGAAATTACATTTAATGACTTTGTCCTATACCAATATATATTTAGGCCGATTTTTTGGTCATATATTTTGGTTTTAGTAATCACTATTTTTAAACTAGTGAATGTACCGTTTACTGAGCTCATCAGAATTATTTTAGCGTTGATAGTAATAGCCAGTATTGTTCAAATATTTATTGATAACATCAATTTGTTTACTGCTATTATGTTATTCACTTTTATATTTATTATCTATCAAGTTATTAAACGAATTAGGCTTATTAAAGGTGCACAGTGGTTTGTATTAGCAGGACTGCTTGCGGTTATCTTTTTTTTAATTATATTCAATGTAAGCGTTGGCATATTTGAAATAGATGTTAATTCTAATTTTTCTTTATCTATGGGAACGGGAGTTGCACTATCATTCCCTATTTCACTTTTCTTTTATCTAGCGTTTCGTTTTCGAGAAATAAATCAGGAGGTAGTAGATAACGCCAATCAAGTGGTTCAACTATCCGAAGAAAAAAGAATACAAGCAGAGAATCAACAGAAAATATTGGAAGAAGAAGTAGCCAAACAAACGGTAGAGTTGCGTAATTCATTATACGAACTTAAATCCACCCAATCTCAACTGATTCAATCGGAGAAGATGGCTTCGTTGGGAGAGCTCACAGCGGGTATTGCACATGAGATACAGAATCCGCTGAATTTTGTAAATAATTTTTCGGAGTTGAATGTAGAGCTTATGGCTGAATTAAGAGTTAAGAATGAAGAATTAGGAATTAAAAATGAGGATATAAATGATTTAGTTTCTGATATTCAATCTAACTCCGAAAAGATCAATCATCACGGCCAAAGAGCTGCGTCGATCGTGAAAGGAATGCTGCAACATAGCAGAAGTAGCAGCGCCACCAAAGAACTAACGGATATCAATGCTTTGTGTGATGAATATTT
>JAIEQT010000231.1 GCA_019747455.1 Chitinophagaceae bacterium
GGATATTGCCGCTCGCCGTTTTCAAAATGAAATTCAAAAAATTCTTTGTGTAGCAAGCTATCAATACGTGCTATTGAAATAATATAATTTGGAAAAAGTGCTACCAGCTCATCACCGATCAAAGCATAAATATCATTAAGATTTTTGCCCTCTAAAAGAGCAACATGAATGGCATTAAAAAAAGAAAGTACCTTAACTTCCAGCGAAGCCGTATCGTTTTGGTTTTTTGCCATATTACTTAATAGATTTAAGATACGATAATTTTTCTAAAACCGTCTGCGGCCGCGGATCGAATCTCGAAACCCTTATCTCATAATCTACACCGGCACCTCGATTCTAAATGTTGTACCTCTTCCTTGTTCACTCTCTACCGTTAGCTTCCCTCCATGCACTTTAGTAACGATATCATATGCCAAGCTTAATCCTAGTCCTGTTCCTTGTCCGGTTGGCTTGGTGGTAAAGAAGGGCTGGAAGATCTTTTCCTTGATCTCATTAGGAATGCCCGTACCATTGTCGGAGACGGTGATTTCGATGGTGTCCTCTTTTTTTCGTGTTGATATAGTTACTAATGGTATGTATTCTTCGTCAGAACGTCGGATCGTCGGATCGTCGGATCCGTTCTGACGCTCTGACGTTCTGACGTCTTGACGCTCCGACGTTCCGACGTTCTGACGCTGGCTCACCGCGAAAAACGCATTATTAATCAAGTTCAATACCACCCTGCCCATATCCTGTGGTACAATATTCACTTTGGGTAAGTTAGGATCGAATTCTGTTTTAAACGCTGCATTAAAGCTCTTGTCTTTGGCTCTTAATCCATGATACGCCAGTCTTAAATATTCATCACATAAGGCATTGATATCTGTTGGCTCTTTTTGTCCGCTGGAAGTTCTTGAGTGTTGCAGCATACCTTTCACTATTGCTGCTGCTCGTTGGCCGTGATGGTTGATCTTTTCAGCGTTAGATTGAATATCACTAACCAAATCATTGATATCAGTATCCTTAATTCCTAATTCTTCATTCTTAACTCTTAATTCTCCTGCTAACTCCACATTTAGTTCACTAAAATTATTCACAAAATTCAGCGGGTTCTGTATCTCATGCGCAATACCCGCTGTGAGTTCACCCAGGCTAGCCATCTTCTCGGATTGAATTAATTGTTGCTGGGTAGATTTTAGTTCTTGCTCGCGTTTTTCAGTTAATGCTAGCAAGGTTTTTGTCTTATTAAATAATTGAGCGTTCTCGATAGCGGTTGCAGCCAAAGGCGCAAAGAGTTTTAGTAATCGGATATCTTTTTGAGTGAATGTTCTATCATCTTCTAGATGTACGGTACATAAAACACCCACAAGTACCTCTTTACTTATTAGCGGAACAGCCATAACGCCCCTTACTTTAGTGGTTTCATATTTATTAGATCTCCCTTCCCATATTTGATAATCAGGTATGATTAATGGTTCTTTTGTTTGGGCAACAATACCCATGGCACCCTCCCCAATTTTTAGCTTGATACCAATAGACTCCATGCCTAAATTAGTACTTGCCACAATTTCTAATTGATTGGTTGTATCTTCTAAAATAGCTAACTCACCGCCAGTAACTTGCAAAAGATCAACCGCTCTTTCCACTACTGATTGTAAAACAGAGTTAAGCTCTAATTTACTTGATAAATCTTGAGATGTAGCTAATAATGCTTTTTGTTCCTCAACACTGTTTTTCTCTGATTGATAGAGGGTTACGTTATCTATAGCCGTTGCCGCTACGGATGCAAACAATTCTAATAGTTCCATATCAGCATCTACAAATCGTCTACCTTCTTCTAGATGAACCGCACATATTACACCTACCAGTTGTTGGCCTAGTAATAATGGAGCAGCCATAACACTTCGAGCTACCGTATTACTATATTTATCAGATCGTCCCTCCCATTCTAAATAATCAGGAATAATAATAGACGTTCTTCGCTCAGCTACTTTTCCCATAACCCCTTCGCCTAATGCTAATTTTACACCGCGATATTCCATACCTAAGTGCAAACTAGTAACAACCTCAAGTTCTTTCTTTTCTTCATTATAAATGGCAAGCTCTCCGCCGGTAATCTCCAATAGATTAATGGCTCGCTCAACAACAGCCTTTAATAAATATTCAAGCTCAGGCTTCTGAGAAAGTTCTTTCATGCTTTCCAATAAAGCTGCCTGTTCCTTATATTTTTTTTGTGCCGACAAAACATTCTGCTGATTTTGTAAAACCACACTTATAGACCCCGCTAAAGCTTGAATAAAATGAACTTGAATGGGTGTAAATGCCGATTCTTGTGTAAGATGTTTTAGACTGATATAACCAACTACTTCGTTATCATTCACGAAAGGGGCAAATAAAAATGCCTTAGGAATAACAATCCCTGCTTTTTCCGCATAATCAGCCCCTAAGTAATTGTTTACAAAATTTTCTGCATTTTCATTAACCAAAATAGGGTTATGCGCTTCAACTAATTGCTGGCGAATATTATTATACGTTTGTGGTTTTGG
>JAIEQT010000343.1 GCA_019747455.1 Chitinophagaceae bacterium
ATTTTTTTTATATACATCCCGGTTTCTGTATCAAACTTCATACATGATGAATCATTGATTTGATTACCACTTAGCTCACCTACTATATACACATTTTTACCTATCAATGGTATCCCTTTATCAGGTTGAAAACGAAATGTTACCCAGCTATATTCAGTTTGCCACCAAGGGTTAAGCGATTCGGAACTACTGATATTACTAAAACCATTTTGATCTCTATAAAACAAATACCGCAAACTGCTCCTCACCATATCAGGCCGCATTAGCACTTCTACGGGCAATGTAGTTTGGTCTATTTTTTCTACCCTATCACTTTCAAAGCGAAAGCTTCTTAAATCTGCCCAACGATATTCTTTTCCTGCAGGAAAAATACAATCCATTTCAGCATTAAATTGCAACACAGTACCGCGTATAAAGCTGGGTTGAATATTTTTTACGGCATTATCCCATCTTCCATTTTGTAAAATCACTGTACTGAATTGTTGCGGACTCATTGCATTAAGCCCTTGCACATCTATGGCTAATTGAATTTTTTGATGCGTACGCATCAATTGACTATCGAATGGTTGTTCCACCCTTGCGGCAATAATACTTTTACTATCTACAACATAGAATCGCCTTGTAAAAATCAATTTTGAAGTATCTCCATCTTTATACACTTTCAGTAAATAGTTACCACTACGCGATGGCATCGCATTTCTTTCCGGTAAAAGAACCTGGTAATGTACATAAGGTATGCGGGTAATAGTGGCAACCCGATAACTATTGATCCTATTCTGTTGAAATCCGCGTATATAATCAAAAGGACTCCATTGCGCTTCGGTCCAATCGGCATTACATAATTGATACGTATAAAAATAATTAGCCAATGTAGTACCCATATCATCAAAATGTAACTCTAGCTGATCCGCACTATTTAAGTTGATAATAGGTATGGCTAACTGGTTATTTTGAGGGAATAACTTTACCGTTTTAATAGTATTTTGATATATCTTATCGGGCTCTCTTTGCGCATACAAGCAGCTTAAAGAGGCTAAAAAAGAGAAAAGAAATAGATACTTAATCATGAATCCTGTTTGTTGTGTTGTTTTGTAGCCTTAGCTTTGAATAGCTAAAATAATGCCATTTGAACACATCCTTATTTATTGCCCGAAAATTAGCAAATGGCAGCCCAACCGCATTTTCCGCCTTTATCATAAGGCTTTCTACCGGTGCCACAGCCATTGGCGTATCTGCAATGATCATTACCGTATGTTTTGTAAACGGCTTTCAATCGTTAGTATCCCAAAAAATTTATGCTTTCTGGGGGCATATTCGGGTACAACACTATGAGCCAAATAAATCTATCGTTTCAGAAGAGCAACCCATTCAAAAAGATACAATCGTTGAAAAAGCATTACTGCAACATCAAGAATTGCAATATTTTCAACCCTATGCAACCAAATCTGCCGTGATCGATAAGTCTAATAATATTGAAGGTATTCTATTGAAAGGAGTAGATACAACCTATCATATAGCAGCGCTTCAACCCTATATAGTCTCAGGTAAATGGATTTCTTTTCCTGATAGTGGCTATAGTAAAGAAATCATAATTTCTGTTCAACTTGCCAAACAACTTAATATTAACCTAAACGATACCGTTAAATTATATTTTATTAGCGATGAAAGCGGGGCAAGAACTTATCGAAAACTACGCGTTAGTGGTTTGTATAAAACGGGTATCGAAGAGTACGACAAATTATTTTGTATTGGCGATCTTCGATTAATTCAGCAAATGAATAACTGGCAGCCCTCCCAGATTGGTGGTTATGAGGTTTTTGCTAAAGAAACCAATCAGCTAGACTCACTCAATAATAGTTTGCTGAATGATTTACCCATGCAATGGATGAGCAGAACCATTAGGTCTATATATCCCAATATTTTCGATTGGCTATCCATACAAAATGTGAACAGAATAGTAGTATTTATCATCATGGGTATTGTTGCAGTAATAAATATGATTACTTGTTTATTGATACTTATTTTAGAAAGAACGAAGATGATTGGTTTATTAAAAGCAATTGGCGCAAGAGATAATTCGATCATGCGTATCTTCTTGTACTACGCTGGATATATTGCTATTCGAGGCGTTCTGATTGGATTTTTACTTGGCATTGGATTATGTGTATTACAACAATATACCGGCTTTATTACATTAGATGAGAGTTCGTACTATGTAACGGAGGCACCGGTTCTGATTATTTGGTGGCAGATATTATTAATATGCATAGCTACTGTTATTATCTGTTATACTGTTTTATTGATTCCCGTTTTACTGATTAAAAAAATCAGACCATTACAGGCCTTACAATTCAGATAGTTATGCGTATAAATGGGCGATCAGTATACCTGCTGCAACAGCAGCATTCAAAGATTCTGCCTGCCCCCTTCTAGGAATATGAATAGTGTGTTCAATATGATCGGCCACTTCTTTTCTAATGCCTTTAGATTCATTACCAATAACCAATACACCCTCTTTCACAGGC
>JAIEQT010000575.1 GCA_019747455.1 Chitinophagaceae bacterium
TGAGTTGCACCAAGCCTGCCGCTTTGGCACCTGCCAGGAAGGCATCGTTGCGCGATTCATCGGCCAAAAAGAAAGGGTCTCCAACAATAGATTTTAACTGTGCTGCGATAGATGGGGTGATCAAGCCTGTATTGGCCATAAATAGAATTTTAGTAAAAATAATTTTTTTGAGCGGAAACCCGCATAAATCCGCATTTTTTTGGTACAAAAAAATATAAAATCTTCAATTTTTTAGTGCAAAAATTGGAATCTGTTAAGTAAGTAGTGCAAACGTTTGCTTTTTTTCCAGTTTTTCTTCTGATTTGTTTATCACTTATAACGTGTAAGAGATACACTTTTGCGTGGCACTAATTCTTAAACATATTATTTTTGCCGCCTAACTAACGATTGTTTGTTTTATGCGAACTCTAACCATTAAAGTCAACTTAAAAAAACTATTGTCGGTAGGATTATCTGAACATCCAGCCATTCATTACCAGCTAAGTCCTGAAGAATTAACAGAGCAAACTCTTTTACGGCATCAAGGTGAGTTAAATGATACTGGTGCGCTTTGTATCAAAACAGGTGAATTTACCGGAAGAAGTCCACAGGATAAATTTATTGTAAAGGATGCGATCACTGCAAATACGGTTCATTGGAATAATTTCAATATTCCTATAGAGGAGAAATACTTTCTACAACTCCGCGCAAAAGTGTTGGATTATTTGGGGAGTAAAGATGAAATATGGGTGCGTGATGCGTATGCCTGTGCCGACCCTGCCTACCGCCTTAATATCCGTGTAGTTAATGAGGCCCCACAAAATAATTTATTTGCATACAATATGTTTCTTCGTCCGGATATGCAAGAGCTAGAAACATTTGAACCTGAATGGCATATCATTCAGGCACCCGGCTTCAAGGCAGATCCTACCGTTGATGGAACACGCCAGCATAATTTTGCCATTGTATCTTTTACCCATAAAACTATTTTGATTGGTGGTACAGGGTATACCGGTGAAATGAAGAAAGGGATCTTTACGATTCTCAATTATATTCTACCTCAGGAAAAGAATGTATTAAGTATGCATTGTAGTGCCAATATGGGCGAGGCCGGTGATGTAGCGGTTTTCTTTGGATTGAGTGGTACGGGAAAAACCACCTTAAGTGCAGATCCTAACAGAAAACTGATTGGCGATGATGAGCATGGATGGACGGCCAACAGTGTCTTCAATTTTGAAGGAGGTTGCTATGCTAAAACCATTGATCTGAGCGAAGAAAAAGAACCTGAGATATTCCAGGCTATTCGTCCGGATGCTTTGGTTGAAAATATTGGTTTTGAGGAAGGTACCAAACAGATTGATTTTAGTGATAGAAGCATTACGGAGAATACGAGGGTAAGTTATCCTTTGCATTTTATTTCCAATGCATTGGAACCAAGTATTGGCGGGTTACCTAAAAATATTTTCTTCTTAACCTGTGATGCGTATGGTGTATTACCTCCGATCAGTAAGTTGAGTCCCGGACAAGCCATGTACCAGTTTATCAGCGGATATACAGCGCGTGTGGCAGGAACAGAAGCAGGTGTTACAGAGCCGAAGAGTACTTTCAGTGCTTGTTTTGGGGCACCTTTTTTACCGTTGCATCCCGGTAAATATGCCGCTATGTTGGGTAAGAAAATGAAGGAGCATAAGGTAAATGTGTGGATGATCAATACCGGCTGGAGTGGCGGTTCCTATGGTACCGGATGCCGAATGAAGTTATCTTATACCCGGGCCATGATCACGGCTGCTTTGGAAGGAAAATTAGATCATGTAGCTTATCAAGCACATCCCGTATTTGGAGTGCAAGTTCCGCAAACTTGCCCCGGTGTTCCTGAAAATATTTTAAACCCACGCAGCACATGGAGCGATCCTACTGCCTATGATGCAACTGCAAAAAGTTTAGCAACCCAATTTGTTAAGAATTTTGAGAAATATGCGGCAGGGGTGGAAGAAGAAATTCTCGCCGCTGCACCAATCGTTTAACTTAGCAATTAACAAGAGAACGCTTTCGATTGCCTGACTCAAAAAAGAAATCCCTCCTAAACAATGCTGTTGGGAGGGATTTTCTGTTTTTATTGAGTTCCTAAAATAAACCGTATAAGGTACTGTCTATTTTACTGATGATCTCTCCAAAATGTTCATCGTTTTCTCCAAACTTATTCTTATCACAGTCGATAATGAGAAGTTGACCTTCTCGATAATTATCTATCCATTTATTATAATACTCATTCAATTTCTTCAAATAATCCAGGCGAATATTTTCTTCATATTCTCTTCCTCTTTTTTGAATTTGAGCCACCAAAGTAGGTACCGATGCCTTTAAATAGATCAATAGATCGGGTGGCTGTACCATAGTTTTGAGTGTTTGAAAAAATTGATAATAATTATCAAAATCGCGTTTACTCATAAGTCCCATCTCATGCAGGTTGGGCGCAAAAATATTAGCATCTTCATAAATCGTACGATCCTGAATAACGGTTTCCGTACCATGCTGGATATCCAGCAATTGATTTAGTCTG